>JAFYBD010000193.1 GCA_017540385.1 Lentisphaeria bacterium | reverse complement strand
TGGTCCAGCGGGCCGTGTCCAGGACGCGTTCGCGCTCGACCGGATTCGGCGCGGCGAACGCGGCGCGAACCATGCGGTCGGCCTCGGAATCGAAGAAGATGAAGCCGGGCTTCGGGACTGCGAACGCTGCCCCGAGCTTGGCGGCGCGGAGTTTCATGGCGCTGTGACGGAGGGAGGATTCGAAGAGCAGATACTCGCGGGCGAGGGATTTCTTCGGGAATTCGGCGATGAACGCGTCCAGCGCGCCGGGATCGTCCGCGGCAGAAGCCGAGGGCTTCTCTCCGGGAGGAAGCCCGGGTACGGGCGAGAGCTTCTTCAGGAGTTCGAGATTCCTGGCGTCGATCTGCCCCGTGCAGTCCGAGATGAATTTCCCGTAGCTCATCTGCGGGGGCTCGGTCATCTTCACGAGCGGCAGGGAGGCGACGAGCGAGACATAAAGATTCATTGTGAGGGAACCTTTTGGGTCGTTGAGGGGAGTGCGGGGGTCAGGCTTTGATGACGGCGGCGAGCTTGGGACCGACGAATTCGCAGATCACGTCGGCGAGGGCTTCGTCGCTGAAATCGAGGAAGACTTCGGAGTTGTTGAACCCGATCTTGAAACCGGCGGCGAAACCGCGTCCGAGCTGGACGGAGGCGTCCTTCGCGAGGGCGGAGGGGAGGCAGCCGATGAGCTTCTGGGCGGCGTCTTCGCGTTCGCGTGCGGAGAGGATGATCTCGGCGCCGGACGCGGCGTTCTGCGCGAACTGTTCCGCGATCTTCGCGATGAGTCCGGCCATCGCTTCGGGCGTCATGGCCTGCGCGGAGGCTTCACGGACGACGGCGCGGAGTTTTTCCTGGAGATCGTCTTTCAGGGAGATGATGACGTCGCGGGCGGCCTGACGGACGGCGGCGTCGGCTTTTTTGCGGGAGGCTTCGGCGTCGGCCTCGGCGTCCTTGCGGATCTTGTCGGCCTGCGCCTTGGCGTCGGCGATGATGGACTCAGCCTGGGCTTTCGCTTCGGCGACGAGACGGGCGCGTTCGGATTCGGCCTTTTCCAGACCCTCGGCCTGAATCTTGTTCAAAAGTCCCTGAAGTTCTTCGGACATGTGTGGTTTCTCCTGTGGTTGATTTGTATTTGAATCGACGTTGAATAACGGATTTTGGACCGCCGGGAGGAATCGCGGAAGAACTTCCGCCGGAGCGCCCGGCCGGTCATGGTCGGGCTGTTACTTCCAGAACTCCCACCACTTTTTTTCGGCTTTCGGGGCGTTCTGGACGCCGGACGAGATCGTCCTGCGGTGGCCCGCGGAAGCGCCCGGATTCTGGGAGAGTTCCTTGCGGAGCTCGTCCTGGTTCACGTGGACCTTCGGGGCGGCCTGCTGGCTCTGGACGTTGGCGAGCTTCTCGCTGTTTTCCTCCGCGCCGGCTTTGAAACGCGCCAGCTTCACGGTGTTCGTGGAGGGGCGGGACGGCGCTTTCTGCGCGCCTTTCAGCGGGATGTGGACGGAGCCGGTCTCGGATGCGGCGGCAGCCTCTCTGGCCTGCGCGGCGCGGGCTCTCAGTTCGCGTCCCGCGGGCCCCGGAGGGGGCTCCATGGCGAATTTGGCTCCGCAGCCGGGGCACTGGGCTTTCTTGTCGAGGAGGAGGATCGGGACGTTGAACGTATCGCCGCAGCGCGGACATGCGACCTGAAAGGTATCTTCATCGGGCATCGTAATAATCTCCAGTTAATAAACGATAATCAAACATATAATATACCACCGGGATGCCTGTTTGACAAGCCTGAATGAGAAAATATCGGGAAAAAAACAGAAATCGGGGAAAAGGTATTGGTTTTTCGGAAAATGGTGCTATCTTATAAGGATATTCTTTTCCACGGGATCCGCAGCTGCTGCGTCTTTTATCCAGGAGTCCGACCGCTTATGAAACGTTTGAACGATACCATCCGGTTCACGGTGTTCTTTGCCGTCATCGCGGCGTCCGCCGTGTTTGTCATCCGTCCCGCCGCGCCCCTCTGCGCCCAGGAAACGACCGCGGGGCAGGGGACCGCCGCGCCGAAGGAATCCGCCCCGACCACGGTCTCGCTGAAGAGCCCGAACCGGCGGATGGGCCTGATCTCGTCGCTCGTGGTCCAGCTGCTGGCGAAGGAGCATTACACCCGCCGCCAGATGGATGCGGCATACTCCGGCGAGGTCTTCGACGAATACCTGCGCTTCCTGGACCCCACGCACATTTTCTTCCTGGAAGAGGACGTGGCGGAGTTCGCGAAGCAGAAGGACGACCTGGCGCGCAACGCCGCCGCCGGAAACGTCCAGTTCGCGTTCGACGTCTTCAATGCGCGTTCGCTCCGCATGGCCGAATACCGCGATTTCGCCCGCGATTTCCTTTCGAAGCCTGTGAAATACGACCCCGAGGAGACGTTCCGCCTGGACCGCGAGGACGCCCCGTGGCCGAAAGACGTCGCCGAACAGCGTGACATCTGGGCGAAACGCCTGAAAAACGAGCTCATCGTGGCTCGCATGAGCGACCGCGCAGCCGAAGAGGACGCGAAGGAAGCCGCCGAAGCGAAGAAAGACAAGGACGAATCCGGCGACAAGGACGGAGAGAAGAAGGAAGAGACACCTCCGCCGGCCCCGCCGCTGCTCACTCCGGAGCAGCGCGTCCAGAAGCGCATCGACCAGCTCTGCACCACGGTCGCCGGGATGGACCCGATCGACGTGCTGGAGGGATACCTGACCTCGTTCGCGAACGTCTACGATCCGCACTCCACCTACATGTCCCCGTCCACAGGCGAGGATTTCGACATTCACATCTCCCTCAACCTCTCCGGCATTGGCGCCGTGCTGTCCTCCGAGGACGGTTACACGAAGGTGGTCGAGGTCGTCCAGAACGGCCCCGCCGACAAGGAGGGCACGCTCCGCGAGAACGACCGCATCATCGGCGTGGCGCAGGAGGGCGGCGAGACCGTCGACGTGATGGATATGCCGTTGTCGAAGGTCGTGACGCTGCTCCGCGGCAAGGAGGGCTCGCGCGTGACGCTGACCATCCTGCCCGCCAGACAGGGCGCCCAGGCCGCGCCCGAGAAGATCACCATCGTGCGCGGCAAGGTGCCGATGAACGAGTCCCGGGCGCAGGGACGCGTGATCGAGGCGAAGGATTCCACGGGCGCGACGAAGAAGATTGGCGTGATCGACCTGCCGTCGTTCTATATCGACTTCGCTGCCGTCCGCCGCGGCGACGAGGAGTACAACAGCTCCGGGCACGACACGCTCCGCATCCTGAACGATTTCGCCGACGAGAAGATCGACGGCCTCATCGTCGACCTGCGTTCCAACGGCGGCGGCAGCCTCACCGAGGCCATCGACCTGTCCGGGTTCTTCGTGCCCGAGGGGCCGATCGTCCAGGTGAAGGACAAGGCCTCCACCTCGATCCTGCGCGACGGCGACAACGGCCAGGTGGCCTACGGCGGCCCCATGCTCGTGCTCGTGAACCGTTACAGCGCGTCCTCGACCGAGATCTTCACGGCCGCGCTGAAGGATTACAAACGCGCCGTGGTCGTCGGCGATCCCCACACGCACGGCAAAGGCACGGTGCAGGTGGTGACCGACCTCGACAACTACATGCTCTATCTCGCCTCCGAAAAGTTCAGCGCAGGCCAGCTTAAGCTCACGAACGCGAAGTTCTACCGCGTGAACGGCGAGTCCACCCAGCTCAAGGGCGTCGATGCCGATATCTCGCTCCCGGGCTTCTCAGAGAACGAGGACACCGGCGAACGCGCGCTCCGGCACGCGCTCAGCTACGACGCGATCCGCCCGGTCGGATTCACCCCCTACGAAGGCAAATACGCCGTCACGCCGAAGCTCGTCTCCGAGCTCAGGAAGAATTCCGAGGAACGCGTGAGCGCCGACCCCGTTTTCAAGCGGCTCCTGGCCGACATCAAGCTCTACGAGGAGATCCGTGCCGAGAAGGACGTCCCGCTCGACTTCGACAAACGCTGGGCCGAGTACGAACGCGAGAAGGCCATCCAGAAGGAGCAGGACAAGATCTACAAGTCCGAGCGCCTCAGCAATTCCTCGAAGAAGAACAAGAACGACGAGCCGGATCCCTACCTCGACGAATCCGTCAACATCATGCTCGACATGATCCGAATGATGGATAAGTGAGCCGGGCGCACGGGTGTATCCGTTTTGAGCTTTGCTGAGCTCAAGTGAGCTCGATAGTGAATTTTGAGCTTACCTGAGCTCAAATGAACCCGGCAGTGAATTGTGAGCTTGGCTGAGCTCAAGTAAGCTCGAATGAACGTGGTTGAGCTTGTCCGTGTCTGTTCGAACTTGGCTGAGCTCAGATGAGCTTGTCTCGAGCGAGTGTTCGGACGTGATTTCAGGCGCGGTTTCAGTGTGCGGAAACGGTCGTTGAGCGGGTTTGAACGTAGAGTCAAGCGGAAAACGGAAAAAAGATGAAAGTTTTTTGTCGTTGATAATGAACGAGAAACAACTTTTTTCAAAAAAATCTTCAAAAAAGGGCTTGCTTTTTTCACGAACCTGGGGTATAATAATATCAGTTTTTGGAGCACATCGGGTTCTTCCCGCCGGTTCGGCCCTGCGATCGGAGCCGGTATGAAAGACGCGTTATTGCTTTTCGTCCCCAACGAAACCAAAACACAAACAAACAACCTTAAATAAGGAATTTTGAAAATGGCAGACAAAAAAGAAATCTTCGCAGACGGCATCGGTCAGATCCACTTCGCCGGTAACATGGTCCGTTTTGACTTCGTCACCCTTCAGCCCGCTGGCGAAGGCGAAGCCCCGACCCCGGTCGCGAACGTCCGCGTGATCATGCCTCCGCAGGGCTTCCTCGGCGCCATGAACTCCATGCAGCAGCTCATCGACAAGATGGTCGAAGCTGGCGTCCTGCAGAAGAACGAGCAGAAGTAATTCGACCCAAAGGCAAAGGATATAAACTGTGAGCCCGGATCTCAAATTCAGATTTTCTGAGTGCGCGTACGACTGCGCCATTTCCTTCCGCGGGATCATCCCGCAGAGGGACGGCGGCTTCGTGTGCGGACTTCCGGGCTTCCAGAATTTCCTCGGGACCTATTTCGGCTTCCCGGTCAGACTGGAGGCGGGGACGCTCGCCTTCTCTCTGCCGATGCCGGAATACTCCTTTGGCTTTATTCATTCGGTGGGCGCCAGCCTGCGTGCGGGCGCCTACCGGCTCATCGAAACGGCAACCGATTTTTGCTGCACGGTGTCCAACCTCGTCAAAAAGGGGACGAAGCGGGTTGTGCATCAGTTCACCAGGGTTGTGAAAGACATCCCGAAAGCGTTTGCACACGTGAGCCGAACAGTTTTAGGATGGCGGCTATGACTCAGAAGACTTTCACTTGCGACTCAGTTCTGTAACAGGATGGCTCCGATTCAGAACTGAGTTTTTTTATGCCCCGATTCCGGGAGAGTGGGAGGAAAAATGGGAGCTGTCGTAGAACGTAGAAAGGGAGATCATCTCCGGTCGTGAGATGTTTTTTTGTCTGAATAACAGTCGGGAACCCTAGAGGGCACCGCTCAAAATTGGTATTCGGCTGCTTTTCGCGTCTTGACGCATGAAACGAAGTGTTCCTTCTCGCTATGCTTCTTCAAAAGCAAAGCGACAAAAGAGAAATGCGAGCTGGAATAATCGGCTAACCGGGGATCAGTCCTCGGCTTTGAGGCGCGAGAGGGCTGCTTTTGCGAGATCCGAGCCGAGTTCCGCGGCTTTTTCGTACCATTTCACGGCCTCGGCCAGGTCCTCCTCGACGCCGTCGCCACATTCGTAGCAGAGCGCCAGATAGGTCATCGCTTTCACGTTGCCCTGTTCGGCGGCCTTGCGATACCATTTCGCCGCCTCGACGAAGTCCTGTTCGACGCCGAAGCCCTGGTCGTAACACCGCGCGAGGTCGTATTGCCCCGTCGTGTCGCCCTGTTCGGCGGCCTTGCGATACCATTTCACAGCTTCGACCAGGTCCCGCCCGACGCCGTCGCCGAGGGCGTAGCACGAACCGAGGTTGCACTGTGCCATTGCGAGGCCCTGATCGGCGGCCTTGCGATACCATTTGAAGGCTTCTGATTTGTTCTGTCCGACGCCGGTGCCCTCGAAGCAGCAGACGGCGAGGTTGTACTGCGCCATTGCATCGCCCTGATCGGCGGCCTTGCGAAGCCATTTCAGGGCCTCGGCCGGGTCTTCCTTCACGCCTCTGCCGCGCAGGTAAAACATCCCGAGGTTGTATTGCGCCGCGACGTCGCCCTGTTCGGCTGCCTTGCGAAACCACTTCGCCAATTCGGCCGGGTCCGCCTTCACGCCTTCGCCCGTCAGGTAACATATGCCCAGGTTGAACTGCGCTTTCGCGAATCCCTGATCGGCGGCCTTGCGATACCATTTCACGGCCTCGGCCGGGTCCTTCTTTACGCCCTCGCCGTTGTCGTAGCAGAAACCGAGGCTGTTCTGCGCCTTCGCGAATCCCTGATCGGCCGCCAGACGATACCATTTCACGGCCTCGGCCGGGTCCGCTTTCACGCCGTCGCCCTTGAT
>JAFYBD010000192.1 GCA_017540385.1 Lentisphaeria bacterium | reverse complement strand
GCACGCTCGGCGCGAACCCCGGCAGCCACGTCGACCTCGACAACCAGGGCTCGTTCTCCGACAAGTACACCGAGGCCTACTACCGCATCATGGAGAAGCTCCGCAAGAACTTCCCGAACGTGATCTTCCAGGCGTGCGGCTCCGGCGGCATGCGCGGCGACATCGGCGCCCTGCAGTACAGCGAGGAGATCTGGGGCAGCGACCAGACCAACGGCATCAACCGCATCTCCATCCAGTGGGGCTGGAGCCACTTCCTGCCCGTGAAGGCCGTCGCCGCGCACGTCGGCTGCCTGAACGAAGGCGACTACAAGTTCCGCACCGACGTGGCCATGACCGCGCGCATGGGCGTGGAGCTCGACCCGTCCTCCGGCGGCGCAAGAAGAATCGGCGATCCCGCGATCATCGCCAAGGGCATCGCGGTCTACAAGCAGCTCCGTCCGCTGCTCCACAGCGCCGACCTCTACCGCGGCCGCAGCCCGATGGTCTCCCAGACGACCGAACTCACGTTCGTCTCCCAGGACAAGTCCGAGGCCGTCTTCTTCGGCTTCAAGCGCAACCGCGGCGCGAGGACCGAGACCATCAAGGCCTCCGGCCTCGACCCGAACGCGAAGTACAAGCTGACCGAGCTGAACACCGACACCGAGCCGCGCATCGAAGCCGGACAGACCCTCACGGGCGCACAGCTCATGCAGAACGGCGTCCAGGTGAAGTTCCCGGACAAGGTCTCCAGCGTGAACATCAAGCTCGACAAGGTCCAGTGACCCGAGTCTGATTGACGAAACGTCATTCGGCGGGCGTCGCATTTCCTGCGGCGTCCGCTTTTTTCGTCGTCCGGGGAGTCCGGGGAGCTTGTTTTTCATGCGCCCACGGTGTATATTATAGGAAACTTTTTTCACAGCCACCCAGGAGGAGCCGACCATGTTGCCGTTCATCGACTTGAAGTACCAGTACAACCTCATCCGCGACGAAATCCACGCTGGCATCGACCGCGTGCTGGAGAGCGGTCACTACATCCTCGGTGCGGAGATCGCCGAACTCGAAGGGAAGCTGGCGGAATATGCCGGAGTGAAGCACGCGCTGGCGTGTTCCAGCGGCACCGACGCCCTGCTCATGGCGCTCATGGCCCTCGAAATCGGACCCGGCGACGCGGTCTTCACCACGCCGTTCACGTTCTTCGCCACGGTCGAGACCATCGCGCTCGTCGGCGCCACCCCGGTCTTCGCAGACATCGACCCGGGCACCTACAACATCGATCCCGCGAAACTTGAGGAGGCCATCCTGAAGGTCGAACGCGAAGGCAAGCTCAAACCGAAGGCGATCATCCCCGTCGACCTCTTCGGCCTCACCGCCGACTACAAGGCGATCAAGCCCCTCGCCGAAGCCCACGGCCTCGCCATCATCGAGGACGCCTGCCAGGCGTTCGGCGCGAAGGCCCCCTGCGGCAAGACCGCTCCCGCGCTCGGCACCATCGGCTGCACCAGCTTCTTCCCCGCCAAGCCGCTCGGCTGCTACGGCGACGGCGGCGCTGTCTTCACCGACGACGACGCGCTGTACGACAAGATGTACTCCATCCTCGTCCATGGCCGCAGCGCCGAGGACCGTTACAACAACGTCCGGCTGGGGCTGAACGCCCGGTGCGACACGATCCAGGCGGCGGTCCTGCTCGCGAAGCTCAAACTCTTCCCCGGCGAAGTCGAACTCCGCCAGACCGTGGCGGACCGTTACCGCGCCGGTCTGAAGGGCCTCGTTTCCCTCCAGACGATCCCCGAGGGCTGCATCTCCGTCTATGCGCAGTTCTGCCCGCGTTCGCCCAAGTTCGCCGAGATCCAGGCCGCATTGAAGGCCGCCGACGTCCCGACCGCGCGTTACTACCCGATCCCGATGCACCTGCTCGGCGCGACCGAATATCTCGGCTACAAGAAGGGCGACATGCCGGTCGCCGAAGCCTGCGCCGCCGACATCTTCGCACTCCCGATGCACCCGTACCTGAAGGCCGAGGACATCGACCGCATCTGCGGCGTCATCGCCGGCGTGGTGAAGGCGTAACGCTCCCTCAAAACCAGGCGATTCACGGCCGTGCCCCGGGACTCCGGCGGCGCGGCCTTTTTCGTCGCTTCGCATTTAACGTGAAAATAACGTTCGAAAAACGTTTTTACACGTTGACAAACGGCCGTTTCCGTGCTATTTTTCAGGTGTTTTTTTCCAAACATCATAAACACGCATTAACTTCTGAAAAGGAATTCAGCCATGAAGTTTGCCACCACCTTGAAAACTGCGCTCTCCTGCGCGGCCATCCTCCTCGCCGCCGGTTGCGGCGCGGCCTCCGGCAGCGGCCAGTCCGCCGGGGGCTCCATCCCTGACAACTGTCTCCTCGCATCCCCCGGCGACACGACCGCCGTCCGCGTGTACCTCGATCCCGGCAACGTCCTGCGCGTGATGCACGACGACGCCGAGGTCTTCCGCGTGAATCTCGGGATCAAGTCCGACAAGGCGAACTACGATTTCGGCGAACTCAAGCTCGCCGGCACGTCCCCGTCCGGCAAGGACGTCCTGCTCGTGACTGAAAAATACACCTCCGTGAACGGCAAGCGCTCCGAGCGAAACGTCCGGATGAACGAGAAGACGCTCGTTTTCGCCGACGCCAAGGGTGAGAACAAGATCGGTGTGGTGCTCCGCGCCGGTGACAACACCTTCGCGTTCCGTTACACCATCGGCGGCACCAAGGGCTCCGAAGTCGAATTCCAGGGCGAGTCCACCAAGTTCACGTTCCCGCTGACCGACGGATTCCGCATGCAGCGCCGCGTGACCAGCTACGAGGACCGTTACAACGCCTACACCGCAGACCAGCTGAAACCCCAGCAGCCCCGTCAGGGCGGCCAGGGCGGCCCCGGCGGTCCGGGCGGATTCGGCGGCGGCCGCGGAGGTCGCGGTCCCAACCGGAACTGGAACTATCCGCTGCTCTTCAACTCCGCCGACAAATCCACCTGGGGCCTCCTCTCCGAGACCTGGTTCGACGGCACCTACTGCGGCACCTATCTGCAGTCCGACGTGACCGACGACGGTGTGACCTTCACCACGCATTATCCCGACCAGGGCGAGGGCGCCGGCCAGGGCGCGGTCAACCCGACCACCACGCTCCCGTGGCAGTCCCCGTGGCGCTGCGTCGTGATCGGCACGCTCGCCGACATCGTGGAGTCCACGCTCGTCGACGACCTCGCGCCAGCTTGCGCGGTGAAGGACGTCTCCTGGATCACCCCCGGCATCGCCTCCTGGGTCTACTGGGCCTACAACAACGGCAGCAAGGACTACCAGATCGTGAAGGACTACATCCTGCTCGCCTCCGAGATGAAGTGGCCGAACGTCCTGATCGACTGGGAATGGGACGTGATGCGCAACGGCGGCAACATCGACGACGCCCTCGCGCTCGCCAAGGAGAAAAACGTCGGCGTCTGGCTGTGGTACAATTCCGGCGGCAAGCACAACTACGTCGGCGGCGGCCCCCGCGACAGATTCAATACCCATGAGTCGCGCGAGAAGGAATTCGCCTGGCTGAACAGCAAGAACGTGAAGGGCGTGAAGATCGACTTCTTCGAGAGCGACAAGCAGAGCATGATGCAGTATTACGTCGACATCCTGAAGGACGCCGCTCCGCACAAGGTCATGGTCAACTTCCACGGCAGCACCCTGCCCCGCGGCTGGTCCCGCACCTACCCCAACCTCATGTCCATGGAGAGCGTCTGGGGCGCGGAACAGTACAACAACCACCCCATGATGACCGATCCGGCCGCCGAACACAACACCACGCTGCCCTTCACGCGCAACGCCGTCGGCCCGATGGACTACACCCCCACCGCGTTCACCAACTCCCAGCACGCGCACCGCACCTCCCACGCCCATGAACTCGCGCTCCCGGTCGTCTTCGAATCCGCCGCGCAGCACATGGCCGACCGTCCGTCCGCATTCCGCGCGCTCCCGGACAAGGTGAAAGACTTCATCGCCGGACTCCCGACCACGTGGGACGACACGAAGTACCTCGGCGGCGAACCCGGCGACTTCGTGATCCTCGGCCGCCGCAAAGGCTCCACCTGGTACGTCGGCGGCATCAACGGCAAGGCCGAAACCCGCGAGATCAAGTTCACGGTCCCGGGCAAAGCCGGCGAGACGTTCAGCTACCGCCGGATCGCCGACGGCAAGGACGTCGACGAGAGCTTCTTCCACGAGGGCAAAGTCGAACCCGGCGACGCCCGCGCGTGGGACATCACCGAAGGCACCGCCAAGGCCGGCGACGAACTCACCGTGAGGATGGTCGGACGCGGCGGCTTCGTCTTCCGCTTCGAGAAAAAGTAAGCATCCGCGATCGAATCAGATCCCGAGGCAGGCCGTAAAAAGCCTGCCTCTTTTTTTTGGGTTTTTAGCGTCGTTCGCGCGCTGCGGAAGCCCTCCCGTGCTCAAGCGAAGCACGGCACTGCCGAAGCGGAGGCGCCAGCCTCCTATTGGAGGTTCATTGCGGTGGGCTGGGTGGAACTCGGGGGATAGACGGTCGGGACCGGGAGCGGGTCCAGACGGTCGACGCCGCCGACGCGACGCGAGATCGGCCAGAAGACGAAGACGGCGCGGCCGATGATGTTTTTGACGGGGAGCGGGCCCCAGTCGCGGCTGTCGAGGCTGTTCGCGGTATTGTCGCCGAGCGCGAAACAGCAGTCGTCGGGGATCGTGAACTCCACGTGTTCCTCCAGGCGGCCCATGGGCAGATGCCCCTGATAGCCGCCGAGGCCGGAATAGACCTTGGCGAACGCCGGATTGAACGTCTCGGCAGGGAGGAACGTATTCGCGTTTTTCGGACGGATGTACAGGTGTCCGTCGTCGATCCGGAGCGTGTCGCCGGGGAGCCCGGCGAGGCGTTTGATGTAGTAGTAGCCGGTGAGCGGAGTCCCGCGCGAGGAATACAGACCCTCGGTGTTGAACACGAACACCTCGCCGCGTTTCAGCGGCTTGAAGTGGATCGAGAAACGGTCGACGAAGAGATGGTCGCCGGAGGACACCCAGCCGTCGAACACGGTCTCGCCCTCGGAATAGGTCTTCGTCCGCGGGTCGACCGGGAGGTAACGGTAGATGCTCTCGCGGGGGTCGTCGCCGGGCAGCAGGAAGTCCCGCCCGCCGAACCGTACGACCGTGCCGGTGCGGTAGAAGTCGCCGGGATGGAACAGCGAGGAGATCAGGGCGCCCCACGGCCGCACGACCGGGATCGGTTCGGATTCGAGGATGCCGTAGTCGGTCGGGGAGACGATCTTCGCGTTCGACGCGCCGAGCGGGGTGAAGAATTTCACGGTCCTGCTGCGGTAGGGGTCGGACGCCTGGCGGTCGATGTAGTGGATGCCGAACAGCGTGGGCTGCATGCTGCTGGTGGGGATCTGGAACGGCTGGAGGAAGAGTCCGCGCACGCCGAACGCCACGCCGAACGCCACGGCCAGCACGTCCAGCACGGACGCGATCCAGGTGCGGAACGAGTTCCGGCCGGAATACGCGGCGTTATAATTCTCCACGACGAGACGCAGGTTTTCGGCGCGTTTCTCCTGGTCCGGGTCGGCGACCGCTTCGTCGGCGGCTTTCGCGAAGCCGGAGAGGCGTTCCTTCTGCTCGTCGGTGAGGATGTCGTCGTCCTCGGCGAGGGTGTGGCGGACGGACGCGACGATGTCGCGGTGGATTTTTCGGTTCGACCTGGCGAGGGAGATCCTGCGGAAGAAGTTCACGCGCGCCTCACTGTTCGTTGTTCTTCAGGACGGCGATGAACGCCTCCTGCGGGATGTTCACGCGGCCGATCTGCTTCATGCGCTTCTTGCCTTCCTTCTGCTTCTCGAGGAGCTTGCGTTTTCGCGTGATGTCGCCGCCGTAGCACTTCGCGAGGACGTTTTTCCGCAGCTGGCGGACGGTCTCTCGCGCGATGACCTTGCCGCCGACGGCGGCCTGGATGGCGATCTGGAACATCTGCGGCGGGATCACGTCGGCAAGGCGCTCGGCGATCTCGCGTCCGCGTGCGTAGGCGTGGTCGGCATGCACGATACTGGCGAACGCGTCGACCGGTTCGCCGTTCACGAGGATGTCGAGCTTCACGAGTTTTTCGGTCTGCCAGCCCGCGGGTTCGTAGTCGAGGCTGCCGTAGCCGCGCGTGATGGATTTGAGCTTGTCGTGGAAGTCGATCAGGATCTCGTGCATGGGGATGCAGGCGGTGAGCATCACGTGGCTGCCGTCGATGCTCTCGGTATTGGTGCATATGCCGCGCTTGTTCAACACGAGGTTCATGATGTCGCCCATGTACTCGGTGGGGGACATGATGTGGGCGTTGATGAGCGGCTCCTCGATGTGGTCGATCTCGGCGGGGTCGGGCAGATGGACGGGATTGTCGATCTTCAGCATGTCGCCGTTGCGGAGGTACACGTGGTAGATCACGCTCGGATAGGTGGCGATGATGTCCATGTTGTACTCGCGGCGGAGGCGTTCCTGCACGATCTCCATGTGGAGGAGTCCGAGGAATCCGCAGCGGAAGCCGAATCCGAGCGCGGCGGAGGTCTCCGACTGGTAATGGAACGCCGGGTCGTTCAGCTGGAGCTTCGCCATGCTGAATTTGAGCTGTTCGTACTCGGCGGTGTCGATGGGATAGATGCCGCTGAAGACCATCGGCTTCACGTCCTGGAAACCGGGCAGAGGCTCGGCGCAGGGGGCGGCCGAGTCGGTCACGGTGTCGCCCATCTTCGCGTCGGCGGGCGATTTGAGGTTCGGGATGATGTATCCGACGTTGCCGGGCTCGAGCTCCTTCACGGGCGTCATCGCGGGCGTGAAAACGCCGACTTCCTTGATCTCGCTCTCGAGTCCGGTGCTGAACATTTTCAGTTTGGTCCCGCGCGACAGGGAGCCGTTGAACATGCGGACGTAGGTCACCACGCCGCGGTAGGCGTCGTAGATGGAGTCGAAAATGAGGGCGGCCGTGCCGGGCACGGAGGATTTCTTCGGCGGCGGGACGCGCTGCACGATGGCTTCGAGCAGTTCGGGGACGCCGGTACCCTCCTTCGCGGAGACGAGCAGGACCTCCTCGCGCGGGATGGCCAGGATCTCCTCGAGCTGGTTGAAGCAGAGGGGCAGGTCGGCGGCGGGGAGGTCGATCTTGTTGATGACCGGGATGATGAAGAGGTTGTGGCGCATCGCGAGGTTCACGTTCGCCACGGTCTGGGCCTGGACACCCTGCGTGGCGTCCAGCACCAGCACGGCGCCCTCGCAGGCGGCCAGGGAACGGCTGACCTCGTAGGAGAAATCCACGTGGCCGGGAGTGTCGATGAGGTTCAGCTCGTATTCGACGCCGTCGGAGGCGGTGAAGAGCATGCGGACCGGATGCGACTTGATGGTGATGCCGCGTTCCTGCTCCAGGTCCATCGCGTCCAGGAGCTGGGCGTGCACGAGGTCGCGCTTTTCGACCGTATGGGTGATCTCGAGCATGCGGTCGGCGAGCGTCGATTTGCCGTGGTCGATATGCGCGATAATGCAGAAATTTCTGATATTGTCTTTTGCCATAATCGGTATGTATTCCTTTTTTTCGGAAATAGATC
>JAFYBD010000191.1 GCA_017540385.1 Lentisphaeria bacterium | reverse complement strand
CCCCGGACGACCGACAGCCACATCGACCCGACGCACGCCAGTGCACAGGCGACCGCGAGCGCGATCCTGCCCGCCAGGATCCAGTTCGGTTTCGTTTTCGACTTTACGTCAAGTTCCATATCAAGTTTCTCCGTGGGTGGGGTTAGTCTGCCGGGGGTGGTGAGGGCGGATCATCAATGCCGCGGGAAATCGAATCCCGTCCAGAATACATAGCACGCGTACATCCCCGCGAGAAGGTAGATGGCGCATACCGCCACTGCGATCCAGAGGAGAGGTTTTTTCCGGGTGACCGCTTCGATCGCGCAGGGGATCAGCGCCGGAAACAGGATCAGGTTCAGAGGAACGGCGAGGAGGATGGTCCACGGAAACAGGAGCATATGCGGCAGCAGGAAGCACATCGGCAGCAGGGCCCGTCTCGTGCGCTTGTCCCCGCACAAATAGAGCCCGGAGAGGAGAAAGAGGGTCACGAAGACCAGCGCAATCATCACGCAGCCGGACGGACCATAATCGGACAGCGACTCCCAAAACTTTCTCATCTGGTCGCTCCCAAGCCGGAGCAGCGATACGACCGTCGCAAGCACGCAAACCACGCCGAGCGCGATCTTGCCCGACAGGATCCAGGTCGGTTTCGACTTTATGTCAAGTTCCATATCTATCTCCTCCTGACTGTTTCCGGCGGGGGTTGTCTGTTTGATTTGGCGCGGGGGTCATTTGCCCGGGTCGTTGATGCGGCCCATGAAGAGGATCAGCCCGGTCCCGTTGTCGCGGATGAGCACGAGGAACGGACGGTCGGCGCGGAAGACGTTCTCCGGCTGCGGCAGGGGCATCGCGCCGCCCGCGGCGATGACGGCCGTGGCGGCCGCGGCTTTCGTGGAATACTCGTCCATCTTCAGCGCGGTCTTGTGGATGACCTTTTCGATGCAGAACCGTTCCGGGGAGTCCGGCTGCACGGAGTAATCGAACATGCCGGAGAAGTCGGCGGTCTCGGGGCTGAACGCCGAGGGCATGCCGAGGGCCGCCAGGGTATCCCCGAGCCGCACCGAGTCGGTCAGATCGACCTTCGGCAGCCACAGGCGGGTCTCGAACGGGGACGGATCGGAGAGCCAGGAATCGAGCTTGTCGCCGATCTTCGCGAGGATGGACTTCATGGCGGCCTGCCCCTGGTCGAGGCCGGACTCGATCGGCATCAGGGCGACGAGTTCGAAGCGGTCGTTCTCGTAGGGCAGCACGACGGCATGAACGTTGTCCTCCTCGCAGGAATAGTAATCGAAGAGGTTTTTCTGGTACATCATCTGCACCCGCTTCGTCCTGTCGCCGAACATGTAAAACGGCGTCGGCCAGGTCGCTTCCGCCTGGAACGGGTGCATCCACTTCGCCTCGAAGAACAGGGTGTTCAGCAGGATCATGCGGGTCTGTTCGGTGAGATCGTCGGGCGTGATGATGTCCTTGATCATGCCCCGGGTGTTCCGGTCGACCAGGGCGTTGACTTTTTTCACGACGGAGGCTTTCCGGCTGAAATCCTCCACATGGAACGCGCCGCCGTAGTACGTTTCGATCGTTTTATGGTAGTCCGGGCGGATCAGGTCTTTCACGCGCTGGTCGGCCCAGACGGAATTCGAGACGAGGACACCGACGTCGAAAGCGTTCCGATACTGGGTCGACATGAGGAGAAAGAACGCGTCGGCGTCGGCGGGGTCGGCGGGCATGCCGAGCACCTTGCGGATTTCGTCGGCGGTCGCGCCCTTCGCTCCGGTATAGACCATGCCGAACGCGCAGTCGAGGCTGTACGGGGAAATGAATTTGTTTTCGGTCTCCTTCTCTTCGCCGAGACGCTGGAGAAGACAGAAGCCCTGCCGGTTCAAATCGGCGGCGATGGCCTGACGGGCCACCAGAGACAGCTCTTTCGGTTTGGCGGTCTTCTGTCCGGACGCCGAAGCGGCGGTTTTGCCCCTCGCGGAGGACGACGCGGGCGCGGCTTTGTTCCCGCCTTGCGCTTCACGGGCCGCTTCGTCTTTCAGTTTTTCGATCGTCCGGTCGAGCTTGTCGATCCGCTCGCGGACGGACGCGATCCGGTCTTCCCGCGAGACCAGCGGGATGATCTTCGCCTTCTCCTGCTTCCGGGCTTCCTCCTCCTGCTCGATCTCCCGGATCTGCGATTCCAGTTCCGCGCGCTTGTCGAACGCCTTCTGCAAACGCTGTTCGGCCGTCAGCGAAACGGACTGGGCGGATGCGGCGAACGGGACGGTGATCGCGGCGGCCAGGATGACCGCGACGACGGCGAAGAAAGTGCTGCGGAACATGTTCGTTTTCATATCGGGGCCTCCGGTGTATTGTTATCCCATATTATAACGTTTTTCCGTTCGCCGATATTGTGTTGGCTGATGGATTAGTCGGCTGGGGATGGTGAGGGAATCATTTGGCAAGGTGCGAGATCTTCGACCAGAAATCATAGCATAGATATACCCCTGCGAGAAGGTAGAACGCCCAAAACGCCGCCGCGATCCCGAGGAGAGGTTTTTTCCGGGCGATCGCTTCGATCACGCAGGGGATCGGTACCAGGAGCAGGATCAGGTCGACAATCGGAAAGAGAAAGGTGATGTGCATGAAAGAAAACAAATGCAGCGGCAGCAGGATGCACATCGGCAGCAGGACCCGCCGCGTGCGCTTGTCCCCCCACAAATAGAGCCCGAAGAGGAGGAAGAGGTTGACGACTCCCGCCACAAAGATCGCAAAGCCCAGCGGACTTCTGCGGGCAAGGGTGGACAGCCATTCCCAAAGCGTCCTCCATTCGTCGCTTCCCAGCCGGGACAGCGACAGGACCGTGACCAGCATGCAGACCGCGCCGAGCGCGATCCTGCCCGCCAGAATCCAGGTCGTTTTCGTTTTTATGTCAAGTTCCATATCAATGTTTCACTCCGAGGTGTCGGGGTTAGTCGGCTGGGGGTGGTGAGGGAGGGTG
>JAFYBD010000190.1 GCA_017540385.1 Lentisphaeria bacterium | reverse complement strand
GCACCGACCAGTACGAGCTCGTCAATCTCGACAAATAATGGCCGAACTGCCCATACAAAAAAAAGAACGCCCTCCGAACCGGTCGAATCCGGGCGGAGGGCTGAATCATTTTAAATAAAACGGACCGCAGGCGCGAGGTCATTCCTCCTCGGTCTTCGCCCGGCGGGTCATGAGCGCGTGGACCACTTCGCGGGCGTCGCGTCCGTCGTGAATGACCTGGTAGATGCCGTGAATGAGCGGCGTATCGACGTTCCAGCGTTCGGAGAGCTCGTACGCGGCCTCGCAGGTCTTCACGCCCTCGGCCACGACCATGTTCATGGAACGGATGATCTCGTCGATCTTGCGGCCCTTTCCGAGCTCCTCGCCGACATAACGGTTTCGGCTGTGGCGGCTGGTGCAGGTCACGATGAGGTCGCCGACGCCGCTCAGGCCGCTGAAGGTCTCCTTCTTGCCGCCGAGACGTTTGCCCAGGCGGGACATCTCCGCGATGGCGCGGGTCATGAGCGCGGCCTTGGTATTGTCGCCGAGACCGCAGCCGTCGACGAATCCCGCCGCGATGGCGTAGATGTTCTTCAGCGCACCGCCGAGCTCGGCTCCGACCACATCGAACGAGGTGTAGACGCGGAAGAATTCGTTCATGAAGACGCGCTGGACGTATTCGGCGATGTCGCGGTCGGCGCATGCGGTCACGACGAGCGTGGGGATGCGGCGGGCGACTTCCTCGGCGTGGCTGGGGCCGGAGAGCGCCACATAATGCGTATTGCCGAGTTCCTGGCGGCAGAGTTCGCTCATGGGCAGCAGGGAGCTGACCTCGATGCCCTTGGCGATGTTGACGATGATCTGGGTGTCGGGGAGCAGGAACGGCTTGAACTTCTGCAGCACGCCGCGGAGGTACTGCGACGGGGTGGCGAGCACGATGATCCGGGCGTCGCGCACGGCAGCCTCAATGTCGGAGGTGAACTCGAGGTCGGCGGGGATGGTCACGCCGGGCAGGAATTTCTTGTTCTCGTGGAGCTGGTTGACGAGGTCGATGTTCTCCTGGAACGCCCCCCATACCTTGACCTTGTGGCCGTTGGTGTGGAGCGTGAGGGCGAGCGCGGTGCCCCATGCGCCGTCGCCGAGCACGGCTACGCGGACGGCGGACACGTCCTGGAGCATGGACATGGAGAGCGGCGCGGCCTTCTTCTTGCGTTCGAACCGGTTCTCGGTGCCGTTCTGCAGGCGTTTGATGTTCGACGCGTGCTTGGTCACAGCGAGTGCGGCGAGCAGGAAGAGCAGGATGATCTCCGGGGCGGTGGCATTGGAGAACCCGAGCCCCTTGTAGAGGACGCAGAAGACCGCGATGGAGACGGCGGCGGAAATGCTCGCGAGCGAGACGTAGCGGGAAGCGAAGAAGACGACCGCCCAGACCACGCCGGCCGAGATCAGCGACAGCGGGTTCAGCGCCAGGATGGCTCCGGCGGCGGTCGAGATGCCCTTGCCGCCCTTGAACTGCAGATAGACCGGCCAGATGTGCCCGCAGACGGCCGCGAACGCCGCCACGCAGGCGAGGAGCCCCGCCGGATCGGGCAGGCACGGATCGAATTTCAGCCAGTCGGGGAGGTGTTCCACCAGGAACGGCGCGGATTCGCGCGTGGAGAGCGCGGAGGCCGCGATGACGGGGACGGCTCCCTTCAGGAAGTCAAGGAAGAAGCAGACGCGGCCCCATCCCTTGCCGACGACGCGGGTGACGTTCGTGGCGCCGATGTTGCCGCTGCCGTGCTTGCGGATGTCGATGCCTTTGAGCTTGCCGATGAGGAAACCGAACGGGATGGCCCCGATGAGGTAGGAGCCCAGCGCGATCATGGTGATGGAGGCTCCGATTCCGATGGGATTGCTGGGAATGGACATAAAGAGTTTTGCTTTTTTTGCCGTCTGTGGTATATTAAAGTGTATCATACAATTTAACTTCATTTTCCCCCATTTCAAGCGAGGAGCGCTGTTATTATGGAAAAAAACACGACCGGCCGCCTGATCGCCGCCACTGCCACGGAGTCCGCCGACATCGTCTACGGGTCCGGCTTTTTCGCGCCGGATGAATACATCTATGCGGAGATCGGCGGCGAGAAATACGTCTTCGTCTCCGTCCTGGAGCTCGCGCGGGCGCGGCAGGAGGTCAGGCCGGGGATCAACGTGGTCGACTCGGCCGAGGTCCTGCGGAAAGCGCCGACTGACTGCAAACGCTGTCTCGTGGCTGCCATCAGCCGGGTCTACGGCGTGACGCACTGGCAGGTGCCGGAACGCTTCCCGCTCATCTACGCGAAGAAGCTCCACGCCGCCGGAGTGTCGGTGGAAATATCCGACGGGTCGTTCTTCCCCGAACGTGCCATCAAGCGCCCCGACGAGATCGAGAAGCTCCGCGCCGCCGAGGCCGTGACGCAGGAAGCCCAGCTCCAGGTGCGCGACTTCATCGCCGAATCGACCGTCAATTCGCAGGGGTTCCTGGAGTGGCACGGCAAGGTCCTGACGTGCGAATTCATCCGGTCCGAGGTCGAGGCCGAGTTCAAACGCAAATCCTATTCCTCCGTCGGCGCCATCATCGCCTGCGGACCGGATTCCGCCCTGCCCCACTGCATCGGCAGCGGCCCGGTCAAGGCCGGCGCCCCGCTCGTCTCCGACATCTTCCCCCGCAGCGACGTGAACGGCTACTGGGGCGACATGACGCGGACGTTCGTGAAGGGCAAGGCGAGCAAACGCCTCTTCGAGATGTACAAGGCGGTGCGGTATGTGAACGAGGCGGTGGAGGCGCAGCTGAAACCGGGCATCCCGTGCAGTCTCATGCAGGATTTCTGCATCAAGACGCTCGCCGAAGCCGGGTTCAAGACGGGCGTCGACGACGAGGGGTACCCGTGCGGGTATTTCCACGGGCTCGGGCACAGCGTGGGGCTGGAAATCCACGAACAGCCGCGGTTCTCCGCGCGGAATTTCGAACTGCTCCAGCCGGGCAACGTCATCACGGTCGAGCCCGGGCTCTACTACCACGACATCGGCGGGGTCCGCATCGAGGACCTGGTGCTCATCACCGAGACCGGCATGGAGAATTTCTGCAACATGCCGAAGGACATCGAGGTTCCCTGAGCGGCGTCAGAGACGCTTCGTCAGATACTCCCACAGCGAACGCGCCTCGGAATCCGCCCGGCCGCTCTCGATCAGCGGCTTCAGCAGCGACACGGCTTCGTCCCGGCGGCCTGCGAACGCCGTCGCGGCGGCGAGGTTCACGAGCTTCACCGGGTCGCCCGGGTCGAGCGACAACGCCTTGCGGAAAGCTTCCGCAGCCTGCGGGTAACGGTCCAGCGACATCAGGCAGACGCCCGCATTGGTCCAGGCGGAGGCGAACGCCGGATTCAGCTCCGCACTCCGCATAAAGAGTTCCAGCGCGCCCTCGGCGTCGTTCGCGCCCATTTTCAGCACGCCGTAATTGTACGCGATCGTCGCGGCGAATTCGCCGTCCGCCGTCTCCAGCGCGGCCCGATAATGCGTCTCCGCCCCCTCAATGTCGCCGGTCTCGGCACAGAAACGCCCCGCCGCGGCTTCGTACACGGTCGGCTGGACGAGGTCGCCGGACGCCGCCTCTTTCAGGAGCGATTCCGCCTCGTCGAACGCCTTCCGGTCGATCGCGGAGTCCATGCGGAGCGAGAAGAAACGCCCCGCGACCGAACGCGGCACATGGCGCGGGGACCCCGGCAGGAGGGCCGGGGTCTGCGAGGGGTCGCCCGCGAGCGCGTAGGCTTCGGCCAGATAACTCCGCGCCATCAGGTGTTCCAACCAGTCCGTCCGGAGAAAATCGAACCGCGAGGAGCCGAACACGATCGATGCGCCGACGGCCACCGCGGCGAGCTGGACCGCCAGCGTGCGCCAGGTATAGAGCACGGCGCGGTACAACGCCAGATACGCCGCCAGCGCGCAGACGGCGGGGATCATCGGGATGCGGTAACGCCCCGCCGAGACGAACACCGTCTGTCCCAGCCACACCGCCGCGAACAGCAGCAGGAACACGCGCATGCGCCCCCGGAACAGGCGTTCGCGTCCGAAGAGGATCACGGCCGCGATCGAAGCCGCCGCCAGGATCCCGAAGAAACAGGAGCGGCCGAGCCTTTGAAAGCGCGTCCGGCCCAGGATGGAGACGTCCGACCAGGTGGTGAGCTCGCGGTACGAGACCGGCAGGACGAGCTTGCGCCACAGGAGCGCCGCAGGAGAGAGCGCGTCCGGGGGAGGATTGCGCCAGCTGGCCGCCGTATCGCGCAGGAAATACGCCGTGTCGGATTCGCCCGCCTGAGCGGGTTTCAGGTGGATTTCGTCCCATTCGCGCCCCGGCGGGATCCGGCAGGTGCCGTCGGCGTACGCGGAGTTGCCGAGCCAGAAATTGAACGCACCCCCGCCCTGGATCGGGACGAACCGCCCGGACGCGACGCTCATCGGCAGGACGCAGACGAACACGCCGAGCAGGCATCCGAGACCGAGCGCGGAGGAACGGCGGAGACGGGCGCGCCCGCGGAAGAGTTCGGAGAGGATCAGCAGAACCGGGAAAAAGATGCTCAGGGGATGCGTCGAAACGGCGAGCCCGCAGAAGATGCCGCAGATGGCCAGGGAACGCGCCGTGCGGGGACGCCCCGCGTAAAACCACGCGGCCGCAGACAGGAGCGGCAGCAGCAGCGTTTCCGCGAAGAATTCGCACTGCATGGCGACCAGCGGCGGATAGCAGACGTACACCGCCGCGAAGACGTCCGGCAGGAACCGCATCCGGTCGCGGCGGTTCGCGAAGTACCGGCGCAGGATCAGCCGGAACGGCACGACGGACAGCATGGAGACGACGGCCTGGATGAGCCGGATCGCGAACATCCCGCCCCCGGTCAGGCGGATCAGCCCGGCCAGGAAGAGCGGGTACAGCGGGCCGTGAATGTCGGGCCCGAGGGTACCTGTGCCGGCTGCGTACGCCAGCGCCCGGTTCCAGTATTCGGAAACGTCGGCCCCGGTCACATGGTCGAACACGGGGAGCGCGCGGAATTCCATCAGGTGCATGATCCGCAGCACGAGCCCGGCGATCAGGATCGCCGCGAACGGCAGATACTTCCGGCAGAGATTACGCCTGGTAGGAGCAGACCACGGTGACATTGTCATGGCCTCCGCGTTTGAGGGCGGTCGCTATGAGCTGGCGGACGGCCTCCTCCGCGGAAGAGACCCGCAGCATCACCGCGAGGATCTCCTCGTCCTCCAGATGGCACATGAGCCCGTCGGAACACACGATGAACTTGTCGCCGTGTTTACGGTCGAGGATGCGGATCTCGGGGTCGAGGCGCGACTGGGGGCCGATGGATTTGTAGATCACGTGCGACATGGGGTGGTTCTTCGCGTCCTCCGGGGTGATCGTGCCGTCGGAAATCCATTTCTGCACGAGCGAATGGTCCTCAGTGAGACATTCGATCCCTCCGTCCCGGAACCGGTACGCGCGGCTGTCGCCTGCGTGGGCCACGACGATCTGGTCGCGGAGCAGCGCGAGGGCCGCGACGGTCGTGCCCATCGGAGACCTCAGCGTCCCCTGGTCGGCATTGATCTGATGAAGCGTCCGGTTGACGTTCTCCAGCGCTTCGCGGAAGAACGAGGCGACTTCGTCGGCCGCGGGCACGCGCCCGGCCACGAACCTCCGCCACTGGGACAGCAGGCCGCGGGTCGTGAACTGGCTCGCCAGGTCGCCGCCGCTGTTGCCGCCGATACCGTCGGCCACGAACATCAGCGAGCACGCGCTGTCCGCATCCACGCTGTAGCCGAAACTGTCCTCGTTGCCGGAACGCTGGAATCCGGGGTGGGAATCCGCCGCGATGCTCGAGGTGGTCACAGGGAAGAGGTCGATGACCTGCGTCCTGGATGGGGAGTCCAGCATGGTTCCGTCCTGATTGCGTGTCGACATCTTGTTCCGTCCGTTCGGTGCGAGGTTTTTTTCCGTACTAATGTATCATGCTTTGCGCAGAAATGCAAATGCGTTTCACGATTCGGGCCCCTTGCGGCGTCTGCCCCGGTCGAAGATGAAGAAGACCGCGCAGGACAGCGCCACCAGCAGCGTCACGACCGTCACGAGGATCGGGATCACGCCGCTCTCCGTGTCGGTGAACCCCATGGCGGTCATCATCTCGGCGCAGGCGATGTCGCGGGTGCCGGTGCCCCCGAACGATCCCGGGATCGCCGCGATCGTCTGGCTCACGTTCGAGATCATCAGGCAGGGCAGGAATCCGCGGCGGGGCGCGCCGTCGAATCCGTTCGCCAGCAGCCAGACCGGAGTGCCGAGCACGGGGAAAAACACGAGCGTGGTCGCCACGATCCAGCCGACGAGCAGTTTCCAGCTCCGCCGGTAGAGCTCCATGGCGGACGCGGCGCGTTTGAACGTGTCCTTCGTGATGCGGTCGCCGATGTCGAGGAAGAACTTGAAGAACTTCACCTTGTACAGCAGATCGCTGAAGAAGACGCAGATCACCACGCACAGCAGCGCCCCGCAGATGGCGCACATCAGCAGCAGACCGTGGCGCTGCCCCTCGGGGAACTGCGCGATCTCGGCATGGCAGATCAGGCAGGTGCCGAGCAGGGCCGTGAGAAGCGCGCCGAGGCCGCAGAGACGGTCCACGAAGATCGAAAACACCACGTTGAACTTGCCGCCCGGAGGTGTCCGCGTGGCGAGGATGCCCGCCTTCACCACGTCGCCGCCGACCGAGCCGCCGGGAAGGAACTGCGAGAAGAACATCCCCTGCATCTGCAGGCTGAAGGCTTCCCGGAACGAGCAATTCACGCCGGCGGTCCGCAGAAGCGTGAACCAGCGGACGCCGGTCAGGGTGAGCTGGAGGTAGATACACAGGAACGCCGCCGCGATGCACCACGGATTCACGAGCCTGAAATCCTGCCACTTGATGTCGCGCGTGCAGACGATGTAGGTCAGGATGCCGGCGGAAACGCCGAACTTCAGGATGAACTTCAGCGCTTTTTTCCAAGCCGGCTCCGGCGCTTTTTCCGGTTCCGCGACAGACGTTTCGGACGCGGATTCAAGTTGCTGCTGTTCCAGCGTCTGTTTTTCTTCGTTCATGACAGTCTCCCCGAACCCGGCAGGATCCGGCGCAGTCCCTCGTACACCGCGATGGCGGTCGAGTTCGCCAGATTCAGGCTCCGGTTGAAATTTCCCGGCATGGGAATGGTGTAGAATTGCGGCGCATACGCATCATGCAGATACTGCGGCAGTCCCTTGCTTTCGCTGCCGAAGACGAGGAAGGAGCCGCGTTCGAACGGGCAGTCCCAGTAGCACTGTTTCGCCTTGGTCGAAAAGAAATACATCGGCGCCCCGGCGGCGGCTTTCAGCACGGATTCGAAATCCTCGTGGATGACGCAGTCCACATGCCGCCAGTAGTCCATGCCCGCGCGCTTCAGGTGGGCGTCGTCGAACGAAAACGAGATGAGCTTCACGAGATGCAGACGGCATTCCGTGCAGCAGGCGATGCGCCCGATGTTCCCTGTGTTCTGAGGGATCTCGGGGGCGTGCAGGACGATGTGGAACAGCGGATCGGACGGCATTTTATTCTATTCTCCGAAAGCGGAAGCGGACCGAATACGGCCGACCGCTTTTCTGGTTCAGTTCATTTTCATGATCGCAGGTTCACCGGTTCAGACGCCGCCGCGCCTCCACATCACCGTTCCGGGCGGCCTCGCGGTACAGAGACAGCGCCTTTTCCAGGTCGGTGTCGCAGCCCACGCCGTTTTCGTAGCAGACGGCGAGCTGGCGCTGCGCGGCGGAATCGCCTTTGGATGCGGCCCGGTTGAACCAGAAGAACGCGGCTTTTTCGTCCTTCGCGATCGGACCGTCCTTCTTCAGGAAGAGCATCCCGAGTTCGTACTGGGATTTCGGATGGTCGAACTGGGCGCCGCGGGAGAAAAGTTCGGCCGCGAGCTCGGGGTCCTTGTCCATGCCGATGCCGTTCAGGTTCATCGTGCCGAGGCGGTAAAGCGCCTCCGGGCAGTCCTCGGCGGCGGACCGTTTGAACCAGACGAGAGCGTCGTCCGAGCCCTTGCCGTCGACCTCGCCCGCGGCGATC
>JAFYBD010000189.1 GCA_017540385.1 Lentisphaeria bacterium | reverse complement strand
CCGGACGAAACCGACACGTACGCGGCGAAGAGCGACATCGACGGCAACGGCGTGTCCGACGTGATGTTCGTCTGGACCGGCGAGCACGGCGACGGCAATTATCAGCACGGCTACTGGATGAACGGCACGAGCACGTGGCAGTCCGCCGGCAGCAATCATCCCGCCGAATGGGACAACCTGGGCTGCCACGACATGACCGGCGACGGCAAGGCGGATTCCGTGCTCTTCGGCAACGTCACGAGCGAGGCCGGAATCCACGGCGCGTACATCGGGTATTATGCCGACGCGATCGACAACCCCGACGGCTCGACCTGGGTGAACATCGGCTACCTCACCAACGAGGAGAACATCGACTGGAAGAACAAGGTCGGCAACCTCACGGGCAATGCGTCCGGCGCGAACTCGATCGTGTGGTACGCGCCCGAGCTCTACGCGCTCGGCGTGTGGACCGACGGAACCGAGAACTGGGCTACGCTCAGCAACGACTTCGGTGGCACCGCATGGACGCTCGTCGGCTGCGGCGATTTCGACGGCGATGGCAAGGACCAGGTCGTGATGTCGCTCAACGGCGGCGAGGTGTATTATGTCATCGGCATCGGCGAGGAGAATGCGACCGAGCTCGCAAAGAGCGACAGCGGCTGGGAAGTGCGCGCGATCGGCGATTTCGCGGGCGACGACAAGGACGACATCGTGGCGTTCCACGCGGAGACCGGACTCGTGTTCATGTGGAACGACGGTAACTCCGCGGATTGGTCCCAGCTCGGCCAGCTCGACGCGAAGGACTGGTTCCTCGTCGGCGCGGGCGATTACAACGGCGACGCGAAGGACGATCTGCTCGTCCGTCAGAAATCCACCGGCATGCTGGGTTACTACGCCTCCGGCGACACCACCCAGTGGAACGTCCTCGGTTACGGCGTTGACATGAACTGGTCCGTCATCGCGTAAAAACAAGAACAGATAACCTTAGCGCCGTAGCAGAGCGATCTGTTGCGGCGTTTTTCTTTTTGGTCAGTGCCATCCTTGATGCCACCACGGAGCGCATCTTCGAGGAGTCCGGCAAGGGGATGCTCGCCAGTCTGTAAGCACATCCCTCTAATGCATTCCGCGCCTCATCTCCCTGTCATGGGCGGTGAGGCGTGGCTTTTCCGGTTGACAGAAGAACAGCCTCAGCGCCAACGACATGCTTCGCATGGTCGTGACAATGAAAGGATAGACCAGCAATGTATATAAATACATTGCTGAGAGTCGACGCAGTATCCTCCAACCTATGGTCCGAAGATGTCCATGTGCGTCTTTCGTGTCACCCGTTAGAATAACTCCATCTGAACAGTCATTCCCTGTGCATTTAAAAACTGGAGCACAGCGCGGACTGTATCTATCGGCAGAGTCTCGATCCGCTGCCGGAGTTCTATCCGTTCCGGTTCGTCTGCTTTCGCTTCTGGAAGCGCATCCTGCGTGAAGAATGAAAGACGCTCCATGCCGCGCCGCTTGTCCTCGATGGAAGCGTGGGCCGAGTAGTGCTTCGTCATCTCCGGGCTCATGTGCCCGACGATGGATTGAACGACCGCGAGAGGAATCCCCGCAAGTCCGGCGTAGTAACAGAATGTGTGGCGGCATGAGTGGAGGTCCTTCACACTGATTGCCCGCGTCCGACCTTCCGGAATTCGAGTTGTCTCGATCCCCAGCCCCTCAAGAAACCTCTTCACTCTGTAGGAGACCCCGTCTGGGTTCGACAGATACATTTCGGCGTGTTTCGGAAAAACAAACTCAGATTCTGTTCGTGGTGTAGCGGTCAACAGCCCGTAGAGCTGGTTCGACATGGGGATCTGCACCTCGACTATGGTTTTGCGCGTCCTCCGCGTAATCAAACGACGAACGAGGTCAACTTCGCTCCATTTGAGCGTGCAGATGTCGCCCTCACGAAAACCCGTCCATACTGCCATCATGAACAGCGGGCGAGTGAAGTCGTCGAGGTTGTCGTAGATGGTCTTGAGCTCGTCTGGAGTGAAAGCTTCGCGCGTCTCTGTGTCCGACTTCATCATTCGGATCCCGGAAAAGGGATTTTCCTGCAATCCGGCATCCTTCGCAAGCAGCGTGAACACCTCGGCACATACAGTTTGATGAAGCCGGACGGTCCTCGCCGACAATGCACCATCAGCGGCCTGCGTGATGATGGTTCTTGCTCCCCGGCCCGCCCCACGACTATAGCTGACGGTCTTTTCATACCGCCCTGACTTCTGAAGGAGAGCGATGTACTCCTGTGCATGCGCTCCCGTGACGTCGATCAGATTTTCGATATCCGGGTGCTCGCCACGCATGAACGCCAGAAAATCGTTCCACACGGTCCGTTTCGTTGCAGCATACTTCTCGGCGGGAATCCGTGAACGAGGTTTCTGTTCGGCCAGTTCAAATGCTTCATTAAGGGTGATCTTCTCGCCCCCGGTCAATTCTTCTCTGAAATTGTCGAGTAACGCCTTCACCGTTTTCTGCTTGGCCGCACTCTCCACCGTTGCGATGATTTCCTTTTCGTAGTTCTCCGCTTCGCGTTTAGTTGTCGCGCCCTCGCAACACCCGCGGTATGCTTTACCGCCTCGGATAAATTGATAGTACCATGCTCCGCCCTGCCGCCGTTGTCTTACCATGATTGACTCCTTGTTTTTTATCCCCGTTGTCCGGCTTTATGATTTCGATGCTTGAAAAATCGTAAAATGGTGCTATAATAATACGGAGTTAGGTGCCCCTCGTTCATGCTCTATCACTCGCCCCCCCCCAACCTCCATGCCGGACAACAGAAGGGTTGATATGGTTTGAATCACAGGGATACTATACTTTACATTTTGGTCTTTTTCAAACACGAATCGTGGAAAAATCGTGGAAAAACCACCTTCTTAAGCCATTTTTGAGTTTAAGACACACTGCCTCCGGAGCAGTAGGTGGTGGGTTCGAGCCCCGCCGGGTGCACCACTTTTTTATTCACTCAACCGCATCGACTTATATCAACATAAAAACAATCACAACCAACGTCAAAGAACAGTGCGAATCGCCTGCGATCCTCGACATCAGACCTGTCTCCGTCGCCATAAAAGACAATTCCGGCGATCCTGAGGATGGCGATTTTGACGATTCATTGACCTTCACTTTTTAACTCTTGTGTACCGGCGATTGACAATCGGCCTGCATAACGGCGGAAACATCGTGATACAGGCGAACGGCCCGGAGGAGGCGATCCCCTTCGACGGGTTGGGGGAATTGTTTTATGCCTGCCTCCTGAGACGGCCGGGTCCGGGTCCTGCGACGCGGAGCTGGTTCCGCCGGATGCGATGCCGGATGGGCGGCACGTGCTGCGGGATCAGACTTTGACGGAGATCGCGTATGCTCCCGATTGGAGCCGTGTGCTGATCGGGGGCTGGAAGAAAAGCCCCCGGCGGCCGCATTATTACAACTGCTGGATATGGCAGATGACCTTGCTTCACGCTGGGATGAGCGCTCTTCTGCGCGGAGAAAAGGCCGTGCTGGCGCATTGCGCCGTGCTGGAGACGAAACAGGGCGCGGTCCTGCTCTTCGGGGAAAGCGGCATGGGCAAGAGCACGGCGTTCGGACGCTGGCGCGCGGCAGGCCGGAAAGGCGTCTCGGACGACATGGCGCTGCTGGATTTCAGCGGAGAGGACGGAGAGGTCCGGGTGCGCCGGATGCCGACCTGGAGCGCCTGCCGCGAGGAGCGGAACGAATGGAACTACCCCGCCGGGGAAGAACTGCCCCTGGCCGGGGTCCTGGCGCTGGGGCGCAGCGAAAGCGGACGCGACGAGATCGTGGAACTGAGCGCGGCGCAGTATTTTGCCCAGTGCTACCGGTCGATGTTCTATTGGGATTTGTTCTCTGCGAAAGACCTGCAGGAGGAGCGGAAAAAGCTCCTGAAGGACCGGATCCTCCGCATGACGGAAACGGTAACCCGCCGGTACGCCCCGCGCGCGCTTCTGACCGTGCCTGAGGGCGGCGGACTGGCCGAACTGATCGAAGCGGAATTATAAAGGGCGCCTAGGGCATCACTTGCTCCGGCCGCGCTTTTTCCCCGGCGCTGAGGATGTTGCATCGGGACCAAAGGGAGACTCGGGGCTGCCGGACTGTTCGGGCGACGGGGACTCGGCCGGTGTCAGAACTGGCGCGAGTTCGTCGGGGAGCGGGTACTGGTGGATCATGGCGGTCACGACGCCGAAGAGGCGAAACTCCATGCCCTCGCGGAACGTGATGGCGCGGTAACGCGGATTGGCGGGTTCGAGCCGGACGCCGTCCGGACCGTTGCGGAAAAACTTCACCGTGAACTCGCCGTCGACATTCGCGATCACGATGGAGCCGTCGGCCGCGTCGAGGCTGCGGTCCACGACCAGGATGTCGCCGGACCGTATCCCGGCGCCGGTCATGGAGTCGCCGGACGCCCGCACGAAATACGTGGCCGGGGGATTGCGAACGAGGAGTTCGTTCAAGTCGAGGGGCATCTCGGCGTATTGTTCGGCCGGAGACGGAAACCCCGCGGCGACGGGCGATTCCATCAGCGGCGGATTGGAGCCGGCCGGGGCGGATTCGGGGCCCGGCTCCGGAAACTCCCGTTTTCCGGTCATGCCTCGTCCTCGCGCAGGATGCAGATGTTCGGGAGGTTGCGGTAGAGTTCGTCGGAGTCCATGCCGAAGCCCACGAGGTATTCGTCCGGGGACTGGAACCCGTACCAGTCGGGGCGGAGCTTCTTGCGTTCGGGTGGGAGGTCCTTGTCGATCAGCACGCAGGTGCGGCAGGAGACCGCGCCGCACTCAAGGAATTTCGCGCGGAGGTTCGCGAGGGTGAGGCCGGTATCCAGGATGTCGTCGATGAGCAGGATATGGTGGCCTTTCGGATCGAGCTTCTGGGCGCCGCGGACGCTGAGGCTGCCCGTGGACGCGTGGTGGAGATACGAGCCTGCTGCGATGGAATCGACCATGACCGGCACGGTGACCTGGCGAAGCAGGTCGGAGGCGAAGAACAGGCCGCCGTTCATCACGACGACGGCGATGAAGCCGGTGTCCGCATAGACGCGGCTGATTTCGACGGCGAGCTCGGCGATGCGGCGTTTGAGTTCGGCCTCAGGGTACAGGGGGACGAGGGTGACGGACATCCGGGATCAACCTCCTTGTCCGGCTTTTTTCAGGGTCCCGGTCGTGGAGTAGCCGGGGACGAACGGGATGAAACGGATATCCGCGCCCGACGCGAGCAGGGCCGACCGTTCGGAAGGGTCAAGGGATTCGACGGTGTAGTCACCGCCCTTCACATACACGTCGGGCTTGAGCGCGGCGAGTTCGGCGTCGCAGCGGGAGGAACGGAAGATCACGACGCCGTCGACGAACTTGAGACAGGCCAGCAGGAACGCCCGGTCGAGCTCGGCATTAACGGGCCGGGTCGGGCCCTTCAGCGCCCGGACGGACGCGTCGGAGTTGACGAGCACGAAGAGGGCGTCGGCGAGCGAACGCGCCTGCATGAGGTATTCGGCGTGGCCGCGGTGAAGCAGGTCGAAACAGCCGTTCGTGACGGCGAGTTTCCGGCCGGACGCGGCGAGTTTCCGGCGCGCCTCGACGGCTTCTTCGAGCGTCATGACCAATGAGCGGGGGGAATCCATGGCAGTCACCTCAATAATCCGGTGTATCCTTGTGAGCGGGCATATAGACGATGTCCCGGATCTCCACATCGTCGATGCGGAACAACCCCCGGATGACGGAATCGAGCGCGCCGATCCCGCGGTCCTTGAGCGAATTCGAGGTGGATGCGTTACCTTCCGAGAGGTCGGCCGCGCCCAGGAAGAAGTTCGTGTCCTCCTGAAGTCCGTCGAACTCGTTGTCGTACTGAAGAGCAGAGGAGCCGATGAACGACACCTTTCTGCTGGGGTCGCGGAGCTGATCCCTGAACAGAGGGCCATCGCCTCCGAACCGGGAGGGGTCCTGCTCGTCCGCCATGGACGACGTGTCCTCCGCGTGGTCCCAGCGGCTGATGGTCAGGGCATTCGAGTAGTAGCCGTGCGAACTCAGTTCATCGGCCCTCCTGCGGGCTTCGATGCTGATGGAGACGCCGTCGGAACTGAGCACGGCCACCAGGAGGAACCCGGCGAACGCGGCCATGATCGCGATCAGGGACACGGTGAGCTCGGCGAAAGCCTGACCGGATTCGCCGTTGCGCCGTCCTCGCCTGATGGTCCTGACCGCCGTGAAGTTCATTTTTTCGCGTCCTTATCGGCTTCCCCGGCGGGTTCCGCAGGAGCTTCGTCGTCCTTCGAGAGGAAGAGATCGGCGGGGGCCTTGGCCTCCTCCACGCGTCCGGCGTCGCGTTTGTCGAACTCCACGCGGGTGCGCCAGTCCTGCCCGAAGAGGAACAGCTCCTGGACCACGTAGAAATCGTTTTCCTTCTTCACGCCGCCCAACTCGAGCTCGCGGTAGGGTTTCGTCTTCTCGTCCGGGAGCGTCTTGAACCAGTGGGCCTTCAGCGGGAAATAATAATCCTTGCTCAGCCACACGCGGACGTAGTCGTTCTCGCCGCCCTTCAGCACGAAGACGCGGCAGTCGATCGTCTTCACGCTCTCGGACTTCTCCTCCCGCACGAGGTCGCGGTAGAGGAATCCGAGCGTGAGGTCGGACGGCATGATGCCGTAGAGCGAGAGGCGCGTCTTGTCCTTGTCCGGCACGTCGGTCTCCTGCGTGAAGACCGGCGGCGTGTCGAACGTCTGCCCCATCTCGTAATATTCGTTCCCGGCGAAAACGAGCTGCGCGATCACGCGTTTCGGGGTGAACCGGATGCCGACGCGGATGGTGTCCTTCACCGTGCTCGCGCCGCTGCGGCGGTGGGACGCGGTGCCCTCCATCTTCGCCCAGGATTCCCCGGCGGGAGCACGGCGCGCCATCCGCAGGAAGGCTTCGGCGGAAATCTTGCCGGGGTCGGCCGAGGCTTCCGGGAAGAGCGCCTGCATGACTTCGGGCGGCAGATCGTCCTTCGGAGCCGGGGCGGATTCGTCGGCGGCCGCGAGGGACGCCGAAGCAACGAGAAGCAGAGAGCAGAAAAACAGTCGGGGAGAAGGAAGCTTCATGGTCATTTACCTTTCTTGGCCGGGGTGGAATCGGCCCGGGCGGGTTTGGATTTCTTCGGGGCGGTCCGGGCGGGACGAACAGAAGCCGGGGCGACCGGAAGCGAGGTCGAGAGCTTCACCGCGAGTTTGCGGGGCGAAGCCGGGCGGAATCTGGCGGAGCCGCGGGAAGCGGGCTTGGCCGGACGGGACGCAGACTTGCGGGAAACGGGTTTCGTCTTCGCCGGAGTTCTGAGCGAGATCACGGGCAATTCGGCAGCCGCGCCGGGTTCCGCCTCGGACGAAATCTTCACGTCCAGGCGGAGCTTTTCCGACGGCGTGAACGATTTGGCCGGGGGAGCCGGGACCGGAGCCGGGGCAGGATGCGGCGGAGGCACAGGAGCCTTGAGCGGAATCTTTCCGACGGTGAACGAGGCGTTCTGGAACTTCGAATAGTTCACGATGAGCGTGGGTTTCTTCACCGCGAGCTGGGACGCGGGGTTGGAATCCGCATGTTTCTCCGCAGGCGCTTCGGGCGTCTTCCCGGCGGGCTTCCCGGCCGGGGGTTCCGGTTCCTTCCCGGCGGGCTTCTCCTGAACGGGAGCGGCTTCGGATTTGACCGGTTTTGCGGCCTCGCCGGACGGGGATTCGGCGGCGGGTTTCTTTTCGACGGGTTTCTCTGCAGCGGGAGCGTCCGGCTTCTTCCCGGCGGATTTCTCCGCGACGGACTCGGGTTCGACCTGCTGGAAGAGGTAGTCGTCGTACTCGTAGAACTCGTCCTTCTCCGCCGCGGAACGTTTCGGCACGAACGCCTTGACATGTTTCGGGAGCGCGATTTTCAGGACCTCGTCGATGGTGCGGACGAAGTGGAACTTGATCTGGCCTCGGACCTCCGGGGGCACGTCCTCCAGGTCTTTCTCGTTGTCCGCGGGCATCACCACGTCGCGGATGCCGGCCCGGAGCGCCGCGATGACTTTCTCGCGGACGCCGCCGATGGGCGTGACTTTGCCGCTCAGGGTGATCTCGCCGGTCATGGAGAGACGCGGCTTCACGGGCTTCCCGGTGAGGAGCGAAACGAGGGCGGTGGCGAGCGTGATGCCCGCCGACGGGCCGTCCTTCGGCGTGGCTCCGTCCGGGACGTGGATATGGAAATCGTTTTCCTTGAAAATCTTCTGATTGATTCCGAGTTCTTTGGCGTGGCCCCGGACGTAGCTGAACGCAGCCAGGGCGCTCTCCTTCATCACGTCGCCGAGCGAACCGGTGAGCTTCAGATCGCCCCGGCCGGGCATTTTCGCGGCTTCGACCTCGAGGATGGTGCCGCCGTAGCTGGTCCAGGCCATGCCGGTCACGATGCCCACCCGCGGCAGATTCTCGCTCTCGTCGCTGGTGAACTTGCGCGGGCCGAGCAGTTCGCGGACGCATGCGGCGTCGACCACGACCGGCTTGGCCGGGGGCTGGCCTCCGCCTTCCTCCACGAACCGGCGCACGAGCTTGCGGCAGACGGACGCGATCATGCGTTCCAGATTGCGGACGCCGGCCTCCATGGTGTAATGCTCGATGATCTCGAAAGCCGCGCTGTGTTTGAAGCGGACGAAAGAATTGTTGAGGCCGTTTTCGACCATCTGGCGCGGGATAAGGTAACGTCTGGCGATCTGCTCCTTCTCCAGCGCGGTATAACCCGGCAGCCGGATCACTTCCATGCGGTCCAGCAGGGGACGCGGGATGGATTCGAGCACGTTGGCCGTGGCGATGAACATGACCTTGCTGAGGTCGTAGTCGACCTCGAGATAATGGTCGTTGAACGCCTTGTTCTGCTCCGGGTCGAGCACCTCGAGCAGCGCGGACGCGGGGTCTCCCCGGTAGTCGTTGCCGAGCTTGTCGAGTTCGTCGAGCATGAAGACCGGATTCACGGTCCCGGCGCGTTTCATGCCCTGGATGATGCGGCCGGGGAGCGCGCCGATGTAGGTGCGCCGGTGACCGCGGATCTCGGCTTCGTCCTTGATTCCGCCGAGGGACATCCGCACGAACTTGCGGCCGAGGGAGACCGCAATGGAGCGTCCGAGCGAGGTTTTGCCGACGCCGGGGGGGCCGATGAAGCAGATGATCGGCGACTTGTGGTTCTTCTTCAGCTGGAGGACGGAGAGGAATTCGAGGATGCGCTCCTTCACGTCCTTCAGGCCGTAATGGTCTGCGTCGAGGATGCCGGCGGCGTCCTTCACGTTCACGCGGTCCTGCGTGGATTCGAGCCACGGCACGCCGAGGAGCCAGTCGATGTAGGTGAAGGAGATGTTGTACTCCGGCGAGGAGGGCGGGACCATGTTCAGCCGCTCGATCTCCTTCATGACGACCTCGCGGACGGGTTTCGTGATTTTGGTCTTCTCCAGACGGCTCATGATGGCGTTCACGTCGGGGTTGCGGTTGCCCTCGCCCAGCTCCTCCTTGATCTGCTTCAGCTGCTCGCGCAGGAAGAATTCGCGCTGGGACTTCGTCATGGCGTCGTGGACCTGGCTCTGGATCTCGGAGCCCAGGCGGAGCACCTCGAGTTCGCGGTTCAGCAGGATGGTCAGGAAGTGCAGCCGGTCCTGCAGTTTCTGGGTCGTCAGCAGCACGATCTTTTCCGCGAAGGAGATGTTCAGCGTATCGGCGATCAGGTCGGTGATGCGCGCATTGTCGTTCATGTTCAGCACGGCGATCTTCAGTTCCTCCGGGAAATTCGGCGCGAACGACACGATCTCCTGGAACTGCTTGATGGCGTTCCGTACCATCGCGATGGTCTCGACCGAGGAGTCCGGCACGGACGGGATGCGCGCCACTTTCAGCATCAGGTACGGCTTGCCGCCGACTGGCTCCAGGAACTTGATGCGGGAGATGCCGCGCACGAGGACCCGGACCGTGCCGTCGGGGAATTTGAGCGTCTTCACGATGCGCGCGAGCACGCCGGTGGAGACGATGCGCTTGTTGTTGAGCACGATCGTGGAGGTCTTCGGATCGAACGCCCTGCCCTTGATGAGCTCGCGCATGGATTCGTCGTCGGGCATTTCGGGGAAGAGCGCCAGCATGCGGTCGCCGGACGATGCGGACTCCATGAGCCCGATCGTGCCGGGGTCGTTCAGGACCAGCGGAGTCAGGGCGTAGGGGAATACCACGATGCCGCCGAGGATAAGCGAGGGTGCCGTGACGATGCGGGCCTCGGATGAATCGTTTTTGGAACTGTCGGTCGGGGAATCGCCCGAGACCGTTATATTAATGGGGGCGGAGGAACCTTGGTCCTTCGCCTCCTTGAAATCGATGTTGCCGTTGTCCTGGTCGTCTTTCATTGGATCCCTTCCTGGCGGGGCTCTGATGCTCTGCCATTGTATAATGTAACGCTTCAAACGGGGTTTCGCAAGTGGAAAACGCGTTTTTGTCCCCGGTTTCGCCGTTTTTTCCGTCCGGGCGGCCACGACGCAATCGCCGCGCCGGAAAAAGCGCCGCCGGCATCCTCTTCTCCTTGAAAAATGCGGCATGGGCATGTAAAGTATTGGACCCGTATTTTCCGATATTTGTTCCAACCGTCCCACCCGGAGTGAAACGCCCATGCCGAATGAATCGCCTCTCGCGCGCAACGCCATGACCGCGGCCGCGGCCATGCTGCTCGCCGTGCTGCTCGGACATCCCGGGATGCTCCTGTGCGTGCCCCCGTGGACGGTGCTGTTCTTCGAATCCGGCGCGGCGGTCCTCGCGATCACCGGGATCGCCCTGCTGTTTCCCCGGACCATTCAGCGCACCCGCGAACGTCTCCCGCACGGGCTGGTCCTGGCCATGCTGCTCCTGTTCGGCGTGGGGCTGTGGCACGGGATCCGGCACGCCGGACGGTATTCCATCGCGGAGACCGGCGAACTCTTTCTGATCTCGACCGTGCCGTTCTGCATCTGTGCGTTCGCAGCGGAGATCAAACGGTACCTGGCATGGTTTCTGACGCTCTTCTGGCTGCTCGACGCGGTGAACGGCTTCATCCAGTATTACGGCCTCGGCTGGCATCTTTTCGGCATGGCGCAGAACATCAACTGGAACGCCGCCCTGTTGGCCGTGACGGCCCCGTTCGCGGTCCTGACCGTCCTGCGCACGATCAAACGGAAACCTCTGCGGCTTGAACTCTCGGCGATCGTTGTCGGGGTCACGCTCTGGCAAATCGCGCTCACGGAATCGCGCGGAGCCGTCCTCGGCGTCGTCGCGGCGGGCGCCCTCTGGGGATTCCTGAAGCTCGGGCACCGCGGACGCCGGATCACGCTCTTCTCCATCCTGACCGCGGCCATCGTGGGCTCGCTGTGGTTCGGACTGATGATGCCGCACGACGCGATCGTGCGCGAACTCTCCGTCGACGAACGCGTCTTCCTGGCGAACACGACCGTGAACATGATCGCCGAGCATCCGAATCTCGGGGTCGGCGGTCCGTCGTTCGAGACCGAGTATCTGCCGTTCCGACGCCCCGAATTCTTCGCGATGCGCCACTCCGCCGTGCGGATCGACCACCCCCACAACCAGCCGCTGTTCATCGCGGCGTCGTTCGGTCTGCTGGGCCTGCTGTGCTGGTGCTATCTCCTGCTGGAGCCGATGTATTTCGCGGGGAAACGATTCCGTGAGCTCGACGCTGAGACCGCGCTCGCGCTGCTCTGCCTGACCGGACTGCTGGTCCACGGTCAGTTCGACCTGGTGCTGGAACGCTGGCCGACCAATCTCCTCTCCATGATCTTCCTCGGGCTGCTGCTGCACGAACGCGAGGGGGTCCCGGCGCCGTTCTGGCGTCCGCCGGAGTTCCTGAGGCGCTTCCTCGTGCAGCGCAAACGCGAGCTCGAACCCGACAAACGCCGCGGCCGCATCCTCCGTCCCGCGTCCTTCGCGCTCGGGGCTGCGGTCCTGCTGCTCGCGCTGTTCTCGGCGTTCTGCTGTCTCGTGGCGGAACTCCTCTCCTGGCGGGCCGGTTCCGCCGAGGCCGTCGGAGACCATGACAGGGCGTCGCGCCTGCACCTCGCGGCCGCTTCGATGCCGTGCTCGCCGCTCGCGCTGAAATCCCGTTCTCTCTACCATGCGTCTCTGTACGATCCCGGGAACATCGGGCGGTATTACGCCATGTTCGCCGCCGGCAGCACCCCGGATTACGGCTACTCCAACGATTATATCGCCCGGGCCTGCGTGATCTCCGGCCATCCCGCCGACGCGATCCCGTTCCTCAAACGCGCCATGGAGCTCCGCCCCGTCTCCGTGCTCCCGCTCATCATGCTCGAGAGCGTGTACCGCATGACGGACCGCGAGGGAGCGGCCGACGCCGTACGGGAACGCCTCGCCGAGCTTGCGGCCTACCGCGATCTCGACTCGGACGACCTCGCGCGGATCATGGAGGACCAGGACCTGGACCTGCACACGTGGTTCAAACGCGACCCGAAGCTCATGAAGGAAAACAACTATGAATGATACAACCGAACGGACCCCGCTCCTGATCGCCGGATGCGGGGTCAGCGGACGCGCCGCCGCACGCCTCGCCGCGCGCCTGGACCGGCCGTTCGCCCTGCTCGACGAACAGGACACGCCGTCCCTGCGCGAATTCGCCTCATCCCTCCCCAAACGGCCCGACGCGCTGTATTTCGGATTCCGCGCCGGAGCCCCCCTGCCCCGGTTCGACCTGACCGTGCTCAGCCCCGGCTTCCGCGCGGGCAATCCCGTACGGAAGCAGCTCGAAGCCGTCTCAGGCAGACTCGCGAGCGAACTCGAATTCGCGCTCGAAGCCTGCGGGAAGCCCTTCGTCGGCATCACCGGGACCAACGGCAAGACCACCACGACCGAGCTCACGGCCGAGCTCTTCCGCGCCGCCGGAGTGCGCGCCTGCGCCTGCGGCAACAACGGCTACGCCATGAGCGACGCCGCCATCGACTGCCTCGACGGGAAACTCGATCTCCCGGTCGTCGAAATCAGCTCGTTCCAGCTCGAGATCATGCCCGTGCCGCATCCGGCCGCGGCCGCAGTCCTGAACCTCGCGTCCGACCACATCGACCGGCACGGCAGCATGGAGGCCTACGCCGCCGCGAAGTTCAAGCTCCTCGGCGACCCCGCGGCCGTTCAGGTCCTGAACGCCTCCATCCCCGACCGGCTCCGGCTCGCGCCGCCCGGGAAACGCCTCTACACGTTCTCCGCGGCGCTCCCCGCCGACTTCGCGGTCGCCGACGGCGCGCTCGCGTTCCGGGGCCGCGCGGTCGTCCCGGCCGACAAGCTCGCGCTGAAGGGCGTCCACAATCTCGAAAACGCGCTGGCGTCGCTCGCGCTTCTTGCGGCGGTCCGCGGCGAGGACGCGGTGTTTCTGCCCGCCGTGGCCGACGCGCTCGCGAAATTCGAATCCGGCCCCCATCGACTGGAACGCTTCCTCACTGCGAACGGCGTGCAGTACATCAACGACTCGAAGGCCACGAATCCCCACGCCGTAAACGCCGCCCTGGAGGCGGTCGGGGGCGAACGCCGCGTGGTCATCCTGCTCGGCGGCCTCGACAAGGCGATGGATTTCAGCGAACTCGACCCCGAACTTCACCGGCTCAAACACGCCGTCGTCTTCGGTTCCTGTGGCCCCGCCATCGCCGAATACCTGAAGAGCCGCGCCATACCGTTCACCCCCTGCGGGACGTTCCCGGACGCTGTGAAGACCGCCGTCTCCCTCGCCGCGCCCGGCGACACGGTCCTGCTCTCGCCCGCCACCGCCAGCATGGACATGTTCCGCGACTACCGCGACCGGGGCGACCAGTTCAAGGCGCTCTGCGGAAAATTCGCCGCGACCGCAAACTCCATGGAACAAACCGCGAAATGACGTGTCTAAGGCTTCTGACGCCGGGATTCCCCGGAACCGCCGGTCTCCCGGGACGCACCCCGTTCCCCGGGGCCGCCCGGACGCTCCCGGTTCTCCGGCGTCGATGTCCGTGAATCGAATCAACGGGGCGCGCCTCGCACCGCCCCAAGGAAGCCTGCACAATGTCTTTTCTCAATGGCGCCATATTATGGAATCTGCTGTGGATCGTACCGCTGATCCTGGTCCTGGCTCTGGCCGGGAACGCCCGCAGAAACACCATCCTCCGCAAGATGTTCGGCACGAATGAACGCGCCGCCCAGTTCTCCAACGCCTCACGGGGCAAACGCGTCTTCCGCCTGCTCCTGCTCTCCGGGGTCATCCTGCTCACGGTCGTGGCCGCGGCGCGTCCCTCCTGGGGCAAACAGGTCATGCAGGATACCTCCACCGGGCGCGACCTGCTGGTGCTGTTCGACGTTTCGAAGAGCATG
>JAFYBD010000188.1 GCA_017540385.1 Lentisphaeria bacterium | reverse complement strand
CGAAGTTGATGCAGAGTCCGCCCGCCGGGGTGCAGCCGCCGACCGAACCGGACAGGAAGAGGCCGCCCTCGTGGACGCTCGGGTTGCCGTCCTTCGTGACGACCGGGTTTGTGAGGGTCGTGCCGGACCGGACGGTGTAATAGCCGGAACTCAGGACCATGTCGGCGATGATGTTCGCGGCGTAGGAGACGCTCGTGCCGTCCTGAATATAGACGTTCCCGCCGTTGTCCAGCAGCCCGGTCACCGTGGCTCCCGTCAGGATGGAGAGCGAACCGCCGGCCTGAACGGTCAGACCGGCCACGGATGCGCCGTCCATCACGTACACGACGCCTCCGGCCGAAACCGTCAGGGCGGACGCCACGCCGCCGCTGGAGATGCTGATGCCGCCGCCAGTGCAGTTCCCGACCGTGCCGGACAGGAAAAGTCCGCCCGCGAAGACATGAAGATTCCCCTCGCCCGTGATCGATGCGTTCCACGCGGTCGTGCCGGAATGAAGCGTGGCGGAACCCGCGCGGAGCGAGAGCCCGTCGATCGTATGCGAGGCAAAAATGACCTCGGCGCCAGCGGAAACATAGACCGCGCCGCCGTTCTCCACGACCAGCGCCGCCTTGCCGCCCTCATAAAAGACCGCCGCGCCGCCGTTCTCCACGGTGACGCCTGCGGCGGAAGCTCCGCTCAGCACGTTCATCGCGCCGCCGGAGCCGATCGTCGTATCGGACGCCAGACCGAATTCCAGCAAGTACAGATTGCCCCCTGCGATCCGGGTCTGACGCGCCAGGCCTCCGTTGCCGGCGTACATGTACACGCCGCTGTTGACCGTGGTGTGCTCAGCCGTCCCGCCGGAATAGATCGACATCTGTCCGCCGTTGTTTAACGTGGCGCTGTCGGAGTAACCGAAGAGAAACACCCGGCCGCCGTTGTTCGCGGTAACGCGTGTTACCGTGCCGCCGGATTCGATCGTGATGTCGTCGCTGGTCAATACGATGCCGTCGCTCGTAACGCCGCTTTTGATGGGATTCGCCATGTGGCCCGCCTCACTTTATAATCATAAGCCGGTTTAGAAAGCATTTGTTTCTATACTATACACCGCAGGCGCGGGAAATGCAAATGATAACGACAAATAATTGCAATGTTAATCTCATGCGATACAAAAGACATGATTCACGCGGACGAAAAAGCGCCGTTCCGGGCTGACGACCCGAAAAAAGTTAGTAACTTTTCAAAAACGCGCTTGACTTTCGTTATTATCGCGTTAAAGTATACGTTGTAACGCACGCTAAACAAACGAAACGCTAACGCAGAAGGGCACCTCCGACCATGAAAAAACACAAGACCACGCTCCGCGACATCGCCAACGCCGCAAACGTCTCCATGATGAGCGTATCGCGCGCTCTCCGGGGGGGCGCGGGCGTCAGCGGCGACCTCCGCACGCGGATCACCCAGCTCGCAGAGGAACTCGGCTATGTGCCGAACCGCCTGTCCTACGAGCTGGGGCAGCAGAAAAACACCATGACCGTCGGCGTGGTCATCCCGCACTTCGGCAACTCGTTCTTCACCTCGATCCTCCAGCAGATCGAGTCCACGCTCTTCACCCACGGCTACCGCATCCTCCTCGCGTGCAGCTTCAACAACCCCATCAAGGAGTTCCACGACATCTCCGCCCTGCTCGAACGCCAGGTCGACGGCATCATCTGGGCCCCGGTGGTGTACGACGAGGGACGCCGCGCCGCCGAACTCATCATGAAGCAGAACTGCCCGCTCGTCTTCATCGACCGGAAGATCCCCGGCATCAACACCGACTCCGTGGTCGTGGACGACCGCCACGGCGCGCTCGCGGCCATGCGTCACCTGACCGGCATGGGACTCAGGAAGATCGCGTATTTCGGGGCGCGTCTGGACTCCTACGTCACGCAGGAACGCCGTTCGGGCTATCTCGCCGGGCTCCGCGAAGCCGGGATCGAGGTGCGCGGCGACTGGATGTTCCGCACCGGAAACGACATGATCGCCGGGCAGAGCGCCGTGGCGCAGCTGATGGAGCGCAAGGACCCGGTCGAGGCCATCTTCTGCTTCAACGACATGCTCGCGGTCGGCACCGAGCTCGAACTCCTGAACCGCGGCATCCGCATCCCCGAGGACATCATGCTCGTGGGCTTCGGCGGGGGCTTCGAGAGCGGCATCGTCCGCGTCCCGATCACCAGCGTGCATCAGGACGAAAACGCCCTCGCGACGGCCGCGGCGGAACTCCTCCTCACGCGGATGAACAATCCGACCATGAAGCTCCCCGCCGTCGAACGCGTGATCCCGACCAGTCTCATCGTCCGCGAATCCACCCAGCGCAGGCCGACCGTGCAATCCGGAGAAAAACCGCCCGCGAATCCTCCGGCCAGACCTGCCTCGAAGCGCAAGTCGCGCTGACTCCTGTTTTCAGGGGGGAAAACGGGGGAGGAAACAGCGAACAAATGTCTGCGGAAACGACCTCAGTCGAGGCGTTTCTCCATCACGTAGTCGTCCATGAAGAACCCGCCCCCGATGTCGTTCTTCACCGACTCCACGACCTCGAAACCGTTCTTCCGGTACACGCCGATCGCGCGTTCGTTGTGCTTGTTCACGTTCAGGCGGAGGCGTTTGAACCCGGCCTGACGGCACACGTCGGTCACGTAGTCCAGCATCATGCGCCCGAATCCGCGTCCGTGGCAGGTCGTCAGCAGATACACCTTGTGCAGTTTGGCCGTGTCGGAACCGCCGCCCGGCGGATACGCCGACCAGGAGACGTAGCCCGAGGGCGCGCCGTCGACCAGCAGAGCCGTGAATCGATACCCCTCCGCGAGCTCTCGTTCCATGACTTCCGGCGCGTACATCATGCGCATCATGTAGGGGATCTGCTCCGGGGGCAGGATGGGCGCGAACGTCTTCGGCCACACCTCTTCGGCCACGTCGCGGACGAGCTGGAGGCTTTCGGGGGTCTCGAGGGGCAGGAATTGCGTTTTCATCAGGACTTTTTCCGGGGGCGTCTGGCCTGTTTGAGCATATCGGCTGCATGGGCCGAGGCGGATTCGCCCCCGCCGAGCATCCGGGCGATCTCCTCCACGCGGGCGCGCTCGTCGAGCTTCCGGATGCCGGAGAGCGTGCGGCCGCCGGAGACGCGTTTGGCCACACGGAAATGCTCGTCTGCGCAGACTGCGACCTGGGCGAGGTGGGAGATGGAGATGATCTGCTTGTAACGCCCCAGCAGGGCGAGCTCCTCGCCCACGCGGCAGGCGGTCTCGCCGCCGATGTTCGCGTCGATCTCGTCGAATACGAGAATCGGGATCTCGTCGACGGTCGCCAGCACGGTCTTCACGGCCAGCATCACGCGCGCGACTTCGCCGCTGCTCGCCACGTCGCGGAGCGGGATCATCGGCACGCCGGGGTTCGCGGAGAAGAGGAACGTGACGGAGTCGAGCCCGAGCGGGCCCTCTTTCGCTTCGCCGAATTCCAGCTTGTACGACGCTTTCAGGAACCCGAGCTTGCGCGTCTCCTTCGAGAGCGCGTCCTCGAGTTTGCCGGCCGCTGCACGGCGTTTTTCGCGCAGGGTCTCCGCGGCCTTCAGGTAATCGGCATGCGCGGCGGCCTCCTTCTTCGCGAGTTCTTCGCGGCGGAGCTCGGCGTCGTCGAACGCCGACACGCGGTCGCGGACGCGTTCAAGGTGCGCCAGCACGTCGTCGAGCGTGGGGCCGTAACGCCGTTTGAGGGTCTGGAGCAGCCGCATGCGCTCCTCCATCTCCTGAAATTCCTGTTCGTCGACGTCGACCTCGGACGCGAACGACGCGAGGTCGGACGACAGCTCGTCGACGGATTCCTTCGCGCGGTCGAGGGCGTTCAGAAACTCCTCCGCCCGGACAGGTTCGATGCGCTCCAGACCGCGGAGGACCCGCCTGCAGTCGGCGAAGCGCTGGACGATGCTGTCTTCGCCGTCGGTGAGTCCGCCGCAGACCTGCGAGGCCAGCTCGATCACGGTGCGGGAATTCGCGGCCAGGTCGTGGCGCGAGGTCAGCTCGTCGTCCTCCCCGGCGTGAACGTCCGCGCGTTCGATCTCCTCGCAGTCGCGACGGAGCCGCGCGGCTTCCTCGGGGGACGGCAGGGACGAATCGAACTCCGCCTTCTCGCGCCGTGCGTCGGTCAGGGCGTCCCAGCGGGCACGGACGAGGCTCAGCTCCTTCTGCAATCCGGCGAACCGGTCCAGCACGTCCAGCTGGTTCCCCGGGTCGAGGATCGCGGCGTTCTCATTGGCCGCATGAACGTCGACCATCGCGGATGCGATCGCCCGCAGGACGTTCAGATTGACCGCCGAACCGTTCACGAAGTTGCGCGACGAATTATGCGCGATCACGCGCCGCACCAGCACGCTATCGGGCTCGTCCTCCGAGATCAGCGCGTTGTCCGCGAGGAACGCGCGCAGTTTCGGGAGCGAATCCGGCGGGAGCGTGAATCCGGCGGAGATTTCGCAGTGGTCGGCTCCGGTCCGGATGGCGGATTTGTCGGCGCGGTTGCCCAGCAGCAGCCCGAGCGCGCCCATGATGACGGATTTGCCCGCGCCGGTCTCGCCGGTGATGACATTGAACGACGGGCCGAATTCGATTTCGGCCTCTTCCACGATTGCGAGGTTCTGTACGGACAGCCAGTTGAGCATGACGAGGGGTTCCCGGGGACAGCGGATCGGCGCGACCGTGCACCGCCGCGATTGACGTTTTTTCCCAAAAAACATAAGGCATATTTTGCGAAAATCAATTCAAAAGGCGAAAAAAAACAAAAAAAACAGTCCGCCCGCTTGAAAACTGCCCCGGTTGACGCTACATTTCTAGCCTGAAACCTTATTTTCCCCATCGGACTGCCCGCGCGCAACGGGCCGCCTCCTCCTCCCTTACACCATGAAAACCGCGCTGGCAAAACAAGTCTACGACAAACTGCTGTCCGTCTACGGCCCCCAGAAATGCTTTCTGGAGCACATGACGCCGTTTCAGCTGCTCGTCGCGACGATCCTGTCGGCGCAGTGCACGGACAAACGCGTGAACATGGTCACCCGCGACCTCTTCCGGCGGTGGCCGGACGCGGCTGCGTTCGCGGCGTGCTCGCAGGACGAACTCGAACAGGCGATCTTCACCTGCGGGTTCTACCACGCGAAAGCCACGCACATCATCGCGGCGTCGAAGGCGATCGTGGAACAGTTCCACGGCGAACTCCCCGGCACGATGGAGGGCCTGCTCCGGCTCCCCGGCGTGGGACGCAAGACCGCGAACGTGGTGCTCGGGGACGCTCTGGGACAGCCCGGATTCCCCGTCGACACCCATGTGCGGCGGCTGGCACAGCTGATCGGGCTCTCCGATTCGGACGTGCCGGACGTCATCGAAGCCGAGATCTGCGCCGTGACTCCGCCGGAGACCTGGGCGCAGTTCTCCCATCTGCTCATCGTTCACGGCAGGACGCGCTGCCCGGCGAACCGTCCGGGGTGTCCCAGCTGCGAACTCGCCGGTCTCTGCCGTCAGGCCAAATCCGGCACGGCAAAAGCAAAACCGAAAGCCGGGGCAAAGACCGCCAAGGCTTCCCCTCGCAAGTCCTCGTCGTCGGCGAAGAAGAAACCTGCCGCGACCGCGAAAACCGCGCGCGGGAAACGCCTCCGTCCGGGAGCCGCATCATGATCAAGAAGCACTTCCGCGAGATCAAGAAGCTCCCGGACTGGCTCTACTGGTTCCCGGCGCGCATGATGATGCTCTGGAGAGCGTTCCAGCACGTGACCATCGTGGACCCGAACGGCCTGCTGGAGGAATACCGTCACGCGCCGAATCGCGTCTGCATCATCAACATCTGGCACAACCGGCTGCTCATGCTGCCGCCGATCTTCGAACTCCCCCTGCGCAAACGCACCGTGGCCGTCATCAGCGCATCGCGCGACGGCCAGTACATCGCGGATTTCGCCGCGCAGTTCGGCGTGAAGAGCGTCCGCGGGTCCAGCACGCGCCAGGGCGTGAGGGTCCTGCACGACGCGATCAAGACCATCAAGGGCGGCTGCATGGTGATCTTCACCCCCGACGGACCGCGCGGGCCGCGTTATCACATGAGCAAGGGGCCCATCCATATCGCATCCAAGCTCGGGATCCCGGTCGTCGCGCTCGGGATCAACTACTCCGCCTACTGGGCCGTGAAGAGCTGGGACGGATTCCGCATCCCGAAACCGTGGGCGAAGCTCACGCTCGTGATCGGGAACGAAGTCCACGTTCCGCCGGACCTCACGGCGGACGAACTCGAACACTGGCGCCAGGTCGCCGAAGATGAACTCAACCGGGCGTCCCGCGTGGAGCCGAAGGATTACTTATGAGCGAACGAATCGCAGTCATCTGCATCGGAGACGAGCTCCTGAAGGGGGCAGTCGTGAACACCAACCTCGCGTCCATCGGCGTGCGCCTGCTTGCCCTCGGCGTGGTCCCCGTCTCCTCGGTCGAGGTCCCGGATAAACGAGACGACATCCTCGCCGCGCTCGATTTCTCCCTCGCCAGGGCCGAAATCGTCATCACCAGCGGCGGACTCGGCCCCACGGCCGACGACGTCACGAAGGAATACATCGCGAGCCGCTGCGGGCTCCGGCTCGAAGAGGACGGCGCGGCCGCGCTGAACATCATGAAGCACTGGAAGATGCGCCATCCGAGCGAGGAGATACCGCCCCGTGTGTTCAATCAGGCGCTCGTCCCGCACGGCGCGAAGATCCTGCAGAACGACTGCGGGACCGCCCCCGGCCTCATCCTGAAGACGCCGGACACCGACGAATTCCCCGGCCGCACCATCATCATGCTCCCCGGCCCCCCGAACGAGCTCTGCCCCATGATGGACGCATCCGTCGTGCCGTACCTGAAAAAGACGCTCAAACATTTCACGTTCACCCGCGAATTCCACGTGGCCGGTCTCGGCGAGAACACCGTGGAGGAGCGCATGCTCCCGGTGATCGCGCGATGCCATTCGCAGCTCTCGGTGGCGTATTGCGCCACGGCTCAGTTCGTCCGGCTCTTCCTGACATCGGAATCGCCCGAGATCATGGAGTCCGCCATCCAGGCCGTGCAGGAACTCTTCGCCGCCGAACTCCTCGCCGACGACGCAGATTCGCTCTCCCACGAAATCCTCCACCTGCTCGAGGATCGCGGCGAAACGCTCGCGCTGGCGGAATCCTGCACCGGCGGCCTGGCCGCCAAACTCCTCACCGACATCCCGGGTTCCTCCGCGGTCTTCGCCGGCGGAGTCGTCACATACTCCGACGAATCGAAGACTGCTCTGCTCGGCGTCCCGGCGGAAACCCTCCGCAAGTTCGGCGCAGTCAGCGGCGAAACCGCGCGCGCCATGGTCGAAGGTCTCGCGAAAGCCGTCCCGTCCGACGCCGCCATCGCGCTCACCGGGATCGCGGGTCCGGGCGGAGCCACCATCGGCAAACCCGTCGGACTCGTCTTCGCGGCGATCCGTTACCGCGGCCGCACCGAGGTCTTCGAACTGCGCCTTCGCCGCACCCGGGAACAGATTCGCGAACGCGCCGTCGCCGGGGCGTTCTTCCGCCTCCGGGACATGATCCTGAATCCCGCGTCCGAACCCGGCGCGTGATCCCCTGCCCCGGGTCCATTTTTCCGCGCATCGCACCGTCCGTCGACCCCGTTCGGGCACGCCTTTTCGCACCCGTTTTCGCATGTTTGCGCCGCACCTCATTTCCGCCTCAAGATCTCCAAAATATTCTAATTAATCTATAATCTAAAGCAGTTTTTTTGAAAATATTCCCCCCCGTCGCTTGACAATGGCAAACTGCCGGGGTATATTACAGGAAAATATTAGATTCCACACAACAAACAATCAACCTTTTTCAGGTGAATCATGGCTGAAGTCATTCTTAAAAATGTCTGCAAGATCTACGAAGGCGGCGTGAAGGCCGTCAACAGCGTTTCCATTGACATCCACGACAAGGAATTCATGGTCCTCGTCGGTCCGTCCGGATGCGGCAAGTCCACGACCCTCCGCATGATCGCCGGTCTCGAAGAGATCTCCGACGGCGAAATCCGCATCGGCGAACGTGTCGTCAATGACGTCCCCCCGAAAGATCGCGACATCGCCATGGTCTTCCAGAACTATGCCCTGTATCCCCACATGACCGTCTACGAGAACCTCGCGTTCGGCCTCAAGCTCCGCAAGTTCTCCAAGGAAGAGATCGAAAAGCGCGTGAAGGAAGCCGCCGACATCCTCGGCATCGGCGATTACCTCCAGCGCAAGCCGAAAGCCCTGTCCGGCGGCCAGCGCCAGCGTGTCGCCGTCGGCCGCGCCATCGTCCGCAAGCCGGCCGTGTTCCTCTTCGACGAACCGCTCTCCAACCTCGACGCCAAGATGCGCGTCCAGATGCGCGCCGAGATCAACAAGCTCCACACCCGTCTCGGCACCACCATGATCTACGTCACGCACGACCAGATCGAAGCCATGACCATGGGCGACCGCATCTGCGTGATGAAGGACGGCGTGATCCAGCAGATCGACACCCCGCTGAACATCTACGACAAGCCCGCGAACACCTTCGTCGCCGGCTTCATCGGCACCCCGCCGATGAACATCTTCAAGGGCACGCTCGCATCCGAAAACGGCGCCTTCGTCTTCAAGGCCGGGTCCGGCATCTCCATCGCGCTCCCCGCCGACTGGAAGCCCGCCATCGAGTCCTACGCCGGCAAGGACATCCTCTTCGGCATCCGTCCCGAGGACATCGGCTCCGAACGCGCCGAGTCCGACGCCAACGCGCCGTCCATCTCCGCCAAGGTCGAAGTCCGCGAGCCCATGGGCGCCGAGACCTATCTCCACCTCGACACCGGCGTCGATACGCCCTGCATCGCCCGCGTGGAAGCCCACATCGGCGCGAAGGTCGGCGAGACCATCACCCTCAAGCTCGCCATGGCCGGAGCGCACGTCTTCGACCCCGCGACCACGAACCGCATCATCTGATCCGATTCGATCTTTCGCAATCCCGGGCGGGACCATCACGGTCCCGCTCTTTTTTTTTGCGCGGAAACGGTACGGGCCGGGACACGGCGAAATCAGGCAAGCCCTTGTCCCCTTCCCCCTGCCCTGCCGGGTCCCCTCGTCGGGACACAAAGATGCCGTCCGCAGCGTCTAATCACCGATGCTGCGAACGGCTTTTCGTTTCGCCCCGGACATCAGGTCGACCGGGGCGGTTGTTCAGGCCGGGATCAATTCTTCCCGGCGGTCGTCGTGAAACGCGCCGTGGTCTGGCCGACGATTCTGCCCTGGCTGTTGTAGGCGACGGCCTTGAAGACGTCCGGCGTGCCGTTGTGCGCCTCCTCTGTGAACGGCACCGGGTCGAACTTCCACACGACGTTGTTGATCGTGTCCGTGGGCTTGTCGAGCCTCTGGATCTCCTTGCCGTTGCGGTAGAGCACGACCAGGGCGGCGTTGGAGAACACGGTGATGGCGATGTCCTCGGTGTCGCGTTCCGACCAGCGGGACGACATGATATGCACCTCCGGCTCCGGGTTCCACACGCATTTGTAGAAATAGAACGCGTCCTTGCGCGTCTTGCGGTCGCGGGTCACGAGGCCCTTGTCGTTGATGCCGGGGGTCTCGCCCTCGTTGCGGCTGCCGACCGCGAAGTCGAAGAGGATCCAGAGCGAGGTGAACGTGAGGCGGCGTCCCTCGGGGGTCCCGGCGATTTTGTTCCAGGAGTAGATGTGGCCGAGCGTCTGGTATTCCTCCGGGTGCAGATGTCCGCCGGTGTCGTTGCTGGTGCCCGTCTTGTTTTTCTTGTCGCCGGGATGGAGCGTCATGAAGTCGGAGTTGTGCTGGAAGGGATTCCCGCCGTAGCCGTACTCGGTGATACCGTGCAGGTAGAACTTCGCGAGGACCTGCGTGTCGGTCACGCCGTCCTTCGTGTTCTCGAACGTGGTCCTCGAATACCACCCCGGATACGTGTTGTTGCCATACCAGTCGGAGATCAGGCCGTTGCTCGCGCCGTTGCGCACCTCCTGTTCGCGTTCCACATGACCGACGGGGCGGTACGGGTCGAGTCTGCGCGCGAGCGTGTAGGCGTCGTTGTGGACGCGGATGCACTCGGGACCGCTCCAGGAATAGAATATCTCGTTGGAGAGCCCCCACAGGATGATGCTCGGGTGGTTGTAGAGGTTGTTGATCATGTCGTGCGTGAACGTCATCACGTTCTCCTCGAACTGCGGGGAATTTGTGAAGCCGTTGACCCACGGGATCTCGGTCTGGCACATCATGCCGATGCGGTCGTAGTCGGCGAACTCCCGCACGTTGTGGGGATAATGCGCGCAGCGGAGCCAGTTGAATCCGAGTTCGAGCATGATCTCCTGGTCGCGATGGCGGTCCTCGTCGGTCATGGCGACCGCCACGCCGGGCGAATCCTGATGGTAGGAGACGCCGCGGAGACTGACCTTCTTTCCGTTCAGGCGCAGGAGATTGTCGCCGCTGCTGTACGGCAGCTGGATGTCGCGGAATCCGTAGGGGATCCTGAGGCTGTCGAACGTCCGTCCGTCGTACCGGAGCGAGACGTTCACGGTATAGAGATACGGGTTCTCCTTGCCCTGCCACAGGATCGGGGATCCGAACGTGTATTCGCGGTAGAATTCATTGTTTCCGGCCGCGAGCGCGAGCGGAGAGGACTGCTTCAGGATTTCCTGCCCGTCCGCATCCTTCAGCGTCATGACGATCTCGGCCGTCCCGCCGCCGACCTTGCTGAAGACCGACGTGGCAAGACCGAACCGGACGCCGTCCTGCTTCACGGACAGCGGGATCACGTGCGCCTTGTCGATCCCGTACACCAGCGGGTCGAAATACAGCCCGCCGCGGATGAGGTACGCCCTGCCGTACACGCCGTTGCAGAAATTGAAGTCGCCGCTGTTCGGGATGCGGTTGTTGTCGTTGCGGTTGTCCGTGTGGATCAGCACCTCGTTGCGGCCCGCCCGGAGCCCCTCGAGCTTCACGGCGAACGGCGTATATCCGCAGCGGTTTTTATGCAGCAGCGTGCCGTTCAGCGAGACCTCGACCGTCTGGCCGGCCTGTTCGAACTGCAGGATGTAATCGTCCGCGAGGTCGGCCTCCGTGAGCTCCAGCACGTGCCGGTAGTACGCGTCGCCGCGTTCCAGCGGGATCACGCCGGTGCCGTTCGCGGCGTTCATCGTGTGCGGCAGCGTAACGGTGGCGAATTCGGGTTCGCGGGCACGCCGGAAATCCAGCGTCTTGATCTCCTGCACGGTCGTGACCGAGGACAGGACCGGGGCGGTCGACGCGGCGGGTTCGTTGGGTTCGTCGGATTCGTGGACGCAGTTGGCTGCGCCGGACATCAGCGCGACGGCTGCGAAGAACAGCACGGCCGCGCGGACTGACGGGAAGTGGCGGGAAGGCATTGGGGGCGATCCTTTCTGACTGGGGATGACGGTTCGGGCGTCCGGTCCGGGGGGGGGATTCCACCTGCACCGGAAACGTTTGATTTCTTTTGCTACAATATAGCCCGTGTTCCGCACCTTTTCAACCGTGGAAAGCGAGATTTCGGGCGTTTTGACGTTTTTCCGCACTTGCGGCAGTTTCGCGCCTTGAAAAACCCGACCTGCGTGGTATATTTAAACATCACTATAATTCGGACGGAATCCGGGTGAACCGCGTGAAATTCGCGGACTGTCGCGCAACTGTGAGCCGCATGGTGCGGCGAGTCAGATCCCCGCTCCGTTCAAGTTCCCTCCGGCGGAGGCCGGAATTGCGCCCGAAACGCAAGACGGGGAAGACTGGCGGACAGCCGCGGCCGGACAATCAAATCCGGGCACGGCGGACGGTCTGCCTTTTCCGTCATATCCGCGTCATCCGGGCACAAAAAAGAAAGGATCGCGGAAATCATGGTCGGAACGAAATTCGAAGACAACAAGGTTCGCCTGTTCCTGGGCGACGAACTCGTGCTGGAGCAGGACTCCGTCGCTGGCGTCACCATCGGCACCTATATCGAATACGAGGACGAAGAAGTCCGGAAGAAGGATTACGATACGGCGTTCGTGGGCAAAGGCGCGTCCCTGACCGATACGACCGTGAACGAGGACGGCGAAGTCTACGTGGACGACGGCGGCAGGCTCGGCCTCATCAGCCTCGACGGAGGCACACTCTCCGGCGCGCCGATCTGCGAGAATTCCTCCCGCTGGTACGGCGGCGCGATCTGCCTGACCGCCACCGGTCTCGGCGAAGACGCGAAGGGCTCGCTCATCCTCACCGG
>JAFYBD010000187.1 GCA_017540385.1 Lentisphaeria bacterium | reverse complement strand
GTAGCCGGGCACTACTTCAATCCAAGCGTTAGCTTGGTGCTCTCGCGTAGCAGAACACTACAAGGCACACTCCGTGCGTGTCCGAGCGTAGCCGGGCACAACTTCAATCCAAGCGTTAGCTTGGTGTTCTCGCGTAGCAGAACACTACAAGGCACACTCCGTGCGTGCCCGAGCGTAGCCGGGCACTACTTCAGTCAAGGCGTTAGCCTTGTGCCCGAGCGTAGCCGGGCACTACTGCAATCCAAGCGTTAGCTTGGTGCTCAAGCGAAGCTGAGAGCACTACTGCAATCCAAGCGTTAGCTTGGTGGTGCGCGGCGCGGGACTCGAACCCGCAAGCCTTGCGGCGAAGGATCCTAAGTCCTTTGTGTTTGCCAATTTCACCAGCCGCGCATTAAAAAAACTTGCGATAATATATCATTGTCCGGGGGAAATTCAAACTCGGGATGCGGTTTTTTCAGCTCAAAACGTCCGGTCGTGCGCCGGACGGGACTTCTCCCCGGATGCGGACCCATGACCCTCCCGGAAACCGCATCCCGTGAGTCCGCGTCAGTCGTCACATAGGCATAGCTCGTCCAGCACGCTTCGCAGCGTGTGAATGCAATCCTCGTCGTACCATTTGTCGCAGGTCGGCGTCGGGCTGTCTGCACGCAGACAGGATGCTATGATGCGAAGTCGGCTCATTCCGGAGCGGGTTCCTTGTTCGGTTTTGTTGCAGGGCCGCGGACGATTTGCCTGCGGTCGGCAGGGATTCCCCGGTTCCGCGGCGGACGTTTGATAGATGCCCGCCGCTTTTGGGGAGATTGTTACTACAATATCACAGTTTCGGGAAAAATCAAGCCGTGAACCATATCTAAACGAAAGATTCACGCGCGCTGGCCATGTTTTGGAGACACCATTATTCCCTCTTTTTACATGCGGGGGCCCCTCTTGGGGCGCGACGGAGAGAGCCCCCGCCCCGGCTTTTTCTCATACGGTGAGCGCATGAATACCCCATCCTGACAGCCCTTTTTCCTGCCGCTTTTTGTCGTCAAACCCGCCGTCAAACCCGCCGAAAACGTTTGACGGTCAATCCGTCAAATCCGACCGTCACTCCGTCAAGTCATTCAACCGCATCGTCTTGCAAAACGTCCGTCAAACCGTCAAATCAAATTGGCTTAAAAAAAGAGACAATTTCAATGCAAACTGGCTTCTAAAAAGAGACAGATTTGATGCAAACTGGCTCCTAAAAAGAGACAATTTGCGTTTTTTGAACTTATTTCTGTGCTGAAAAACCTTTCGCCATCACGGTTTTTGCTTTGAATCCGGTTCGGGCGGAGTGATCTCAAGGGGGACGGGTGTTTCCGTCGGCGGAACGGAGCCGGAAACGACTTCGGCAGGGGGCCGACCGATCAGGGGAGCCGATTTGCCGAAGTAGCGCACCAGGACCAGGGCGGCGAGCCAGATGATGATTGTCGCGATGGCACAGACGACGGAGAAATAGAGGAGGATGATGGGGATCGGGAGGGGGACGGTCCCGGCCGAGTCGGAGTCCGGGTTGCGGTTCATTTCGATACGGCGTTCCTCATCATGAAGACATTCCAGGAGCAGTACGCAGGAAGAAATCACGGCAAAAGCGGCGATCAACGATAGCCAGAAGATGATCCGGACCGTCCTTTCGGCCCGAGTCAGCGGTGCCGAGTTCTTCGTTTCAGCCGTCATGGCTCAGCATCCTGCCCGGTCCTCTCCTCGGGTCTTTTGATCTCAAGTGGAATGGGATGCTGTTCCGCAACGAGTTTTTCCGCCACCCTCGTGGTCAGGACCTGGACGGTTCCGTCCGAGTAGAGGACATTTGTGCCGTATTTCTTGTGTGCACCGGGCAGGTCCATGATAATCGGGACAGGTGGTTGAAGCGATTCATCGAACACGACCGAGGCGGACACAGGAAACACCAAATATCCCTGTCTTTTCTTCCCGAAGTTTTCTTGGAGGAAATGGACGGGACATGACATAAAAATCGGATAGTCTGTTTCCTGAATCAGATCCTGAACGGTCCAGTCCGATGGTGGAGCTTCATCTTTCTTCTCGTTCTGAATAAAATACCTCAAATACTTCCACCCCCGTTTCAATTGCGAGCGGCAATCCTCTGCCACGGCGCTGGGGCTTGCCTGTCCCAACGGCACGGACCAAATGCGCCAGACGGCTATGCAGGCAAAGAAAAAGAGGATGACAACCCAGAGAGGAATTCCTTGGCGTTTCTTCTTTTTTATCTTCATGGCTCTGCCTCTTGTCTGGTCCTGAAATCGGGCTTTTTGAGCTCGAGCGGCGCGGGCGACAGCTCCTTGACGAGCTTTTCGGCGTCTTCCGTGGTCAGGACCTTGACGGAACCGTCCGAATACAGAACCGGCGTGCCGTATTTCCACGGTTCGCCGGGAGCGCTGGCGAATTTGGGCGGTTTCCTGAACCAGGGAGCGCCTTTTCCGTGTTCGCCCGGGGGACACATGAGGATCGGGACCGGCTCCGGGAGCGATTGATCGAACACGACCGAGGCGGACGCCGGGAATACCAGATACGGCTGTCCCGCAGCCCTGCAGCGAAAACACCTTTCCGGCGTGGGGGGATGAGGGGCTTTCCAGTCCAGTTTGACAGCCTCACGGATCAGGTCGGCCACGGTCCATTCGGGCGGCAGTTCGGACGATTCACCGGAGGAAACGCCGCGCATCATTTCGTAGATGAATGGCTGCTGGTCCCTGATGCAGAGGAGAGAATGGATCGGGGCCTTGAGCGGAGACCCCCAGGCGGAAATCAGAAGCGAGAGGATCAGCGTGAAGACCGTGCCCGCCAGGAGAATGGTGCAAATCTCCCGGAAGCCGATACTGTGATCCGTGTTCTGACTCTTCTCGCCCAAGGCCGCTTATTCCTCTTCGGCGCGGGAGATGAGCTCGTCGCGGAAGGCCTTGGTGTAGAAGGCTCCGCAGTGGCCGCCGTTGGAGAACCAGGTGATGCGGTCGCCGAGGGTCTCGTCGAGGAATTTTTTGTCGGCGTCGTTGATGAGGATGTCGTCCCAGGAATGGATCATGCGGACGGACTTGTTCTCGCGGAGGGTCTTCGCGACGGCGCGCAGGCCGGACTCGGAGGCGAGCTGGTCGAGGTCGTCGGCCGTCTTGCCGTTCTGCGGGAAGAGGAACCGGGTGATGTACTCGCCGAATCCGATGTGGCCGATCTCGCGGTAGAAGTCCTCGCGGTTGAACATGGTGCAGGGGGCGGTGATGCCGGGGAGCGGCTCGTCGCTTTCGCGCTGGGCCTTCTCCAGGAGCTCGCCGATGCAGCCCTGCAGGGAGAGCGCGATGAAGAATCCGGCGGTGTCCTCGGGCACGAGCGGCGGACGCGAGAACGTCTCCGGGTCTTCGGGGTCGAACGGCGGCACCACGCGGTCGGTCAGGACGTACTGCTGGCCGGCGCCTTCGGTGACCTTGTCCACGGCTTCCTCGAACGTCCAGTCCTTCGTGAGGGAGGTGAAATGATCGGCCTGCTTGATGGCCTCCAGCAGGTCGGCCGGGGGATTGAGCGGGAGATAACGGCTGATGCCGAGCGTGTTTTCCTTCTCTTCCATGGCGGCGATGTGGCAGGTCTCCAGCGCGCCCATGGACCAGCCGGTCAGCACGATGCGCGGGTTGTTGATCTTGCCGTCCTCGCGGAGGTCGGCGAGGATCTTGCCGAGCGCATCGCGCATCTTCGCGGCGTCCTTCGGCGTGTAGCCGGGGAACTGCCCGTCGGTGGCGGTCATGAAGCGCCAGTTGAATCCGTTGTCGACTACGACGACGGCGTATCCGTGGTTGTAGAACTCTTCGGCGGTGGCGAGTGCGCTCTGGCTGTTGTACGTGCCGCCGATGCCGGGGATCACGATGGCGAGTTTCTCGGGCGGGACCTCGTCCTTGTCCTTCGGCTTCGGCGCGTCGAAGAATCCGTATTTCAGGCGCGGCCGGTCGGGATCGTCGCTCACGGTGACCTTGCGGTTGTGGATCTTGTCCTCGAAGTCGGAGTTGAAGATGGAGAGCCGCGCGTACCAGAAATCGCGGTCCATCTGCGGCATGTAGTAGATGGCGCGGAGCGTGTCCGCCACGGGTCCGAGCGAATGATAACCCTCGAGCGCCTTGTAGCGGCCGGTCAGCCCGGCGGGACGGACCGCGACCCTGGCGGGCGGAAGTTCGGGCAGGCGGTCGTAATGTACGTCCTTCGCGTAGTCGTAGTACCATTTTTCGAGCTGGAGCTCGCGGTTCAGGAGCGACATCATCACGTAGGTGCGGTACGGGTCGGCGGATCCCTTGATCACGTTCACGAACTGCGGATGCAGCGACACGACGTTGTTCACGTACGCCCAGCTGGAGTAGGGCAGGTAGGTGCGGATGTCGAGGAGATAGTCGAAGATGCTCCCGACGTCGTCGCGGAGATTGATGTGGCGGCTGCCCGGGATGATGAGGCGGAATCCGGGTCCGATGCCCCAGGTGGCGAACATCCGTCCGAAGTCGGCGTCCGTCTTGTACAGGTGGAACCAGTGTTTGGCCGGGTCGAAGAGTCCGGCGATGCCGACCGTGGAGTTCAGCAGGAACCGTCCGGTCTCGACGCCGGCACATTCGAACTCGGCGCTGCCGAGGGAGGAGACCAGGCGGCCGGGGAATGCGAGGTTGTGGCAGGCGTTTTCGATGCAGTCGATGATCGGTTTCGGCAGGACGCTCGTCCAAATCCAGCCGAGCGGACGCGCGATGTAGTCCATGATGACGCAATCCACCTCGAACATGCTCCGGTTGAAGCCTTCCAGCGGGTCGTGTCCGGAGAGGTCGCCGATGAGCTGTGCCGTCGACCACGGCCCCTCGGGCTGAGCCGGTTCCGGCTCCGTGCTCCGGCAGGCTCCGAGGAACAGGGAGCCCGCGACAATGACTGCGGCAAACAGGCGGTTCCAGTGTTTCAGTCTCATGGCGGGGTCTCCTTTCCGACGGATGGTGTCTGCTGTCTTATCTGAGTTTGTTTTGAATAGAAATCGAGTTCGTACCGGGGTTATTTTTTCCTGCCGGCCGCGGGGGCCTCTGCGGGGCAGGCGCAGCCGATCCACTTGGCGCAGCCGGTGGGGTCGCAGCCGTCGAAGCAGAACGTGCAGATCTTGCACTTCGGCAGTCCGATGGCCTCGACGAGCCGGTCGATGGTCTGGTATTTGAGCGTTGTGAGCCCGAGCCGCTTGCGGATTTCCTCGACCATGCGGTTGTAACGCGGCGTGCCGGCGGTGATGTATTCGCGGAGCACTTCGGGGGTGGGTTCGCCGCCCTCGAGCGTGTTGATGATGCGGCGGGCGGCCAGGTCCATGACCGAGCGCGAACGCGAGAAGTTGAGGAAGAGGCAGGGGAACGCCAGCGGCGGGGAGGCCGAGCGCAGGTGGACTTCCTTCGCGCCGCGTTCCATCAGGCGGCGCGTGACGTCGCGGAACTGCGTGCCGCGGACGATCGAGTCGTCGCAGAAGAGCAGGCGCTTGCCCTCGATCTGGTCCTGGACCGGCAGCAGTTTCATCTTCGCGATGAGGTTGCGGTGGGACTGCACCTGGGGCATGAAACTGCGGAGCCAGGTGGGCGTGTATTTCACGAGGGCGCGCAGATACGGCCGGCCCTTCTTGTTCGAATACCCGATGGCGTGGGCGACGCCGGAGTCCGGCACGCCGCAGACGGAGTCCACTTCCACGTCGTCGTTCGCGGCGATGAGCGCGCCGTTCGCATAACGGACGGTCTCGGTGTTGCGTCCCTCGTAGTCGGACGTGGGATAGCCGAAGTAGACCCACAGGAACGAGCAGATCTGCATCTCTTCGGCGGGCTTCTTCAGCTGCGTGACGCCGTCGGCGTCGATCAGCACGATCTCGCCCGGGCCGAGGTCGCGTTCGAACTCGTAGTCGAGGTTCGGATACGCGGACGTCTCCATGGACACTGCGACCGCGCCGGTCTTCTTCGCGACGGAGACGGGAGTGCGGCCCCAGCGGTCGCGCGCGGCGTAGATCTTGCCGTCGGACATCACCAGCATCGAGCAGGAGCCCTTGATCCGCTCCATGGCGTAGGCGATGCCGTCCTGGATCGAGTTCTGCGTATTGATGAGCGAGGCCACGACTTCGGTCGGGTTGTGCTCGCCGTTGCTGTGCTCGGCGAAGTGGATGTGATGCTCCTCGATGGCCTGGCGCGTGAGCTCCTCGATGTTGTTGAGCTTGCCGACCGTCACGATGCTGTACATGCCCAGGTGGGACGCGATGAGCAGGGGCTGGTCGTCCATGTCGCTGATCACGCCGATGCCGCAGCGCGACCCGCGGAAGTGTTCGAGGTCGGGCCCGAACTTCGAGCGGAACATCTCGTTGGAGATGTCGTGAATGGAACGGATGATGGAGCCGTAGGAATTCGTGACGGCCATGCCGCCGCGAACCGTACCGAGGTGGGAATGGTAGTCGACGCCGTAGAAAAGGTCGTCGACGCAGTCGTCTTTCGAGACGACGCCAAAGAAACCGCCCATTGCGAATTCTCCTGATTGGGTAGTGGAAAAGGTTTTGATATAATATAGCATGATTCGCGTCAAAAACGAGCGGATTTCTCTTTTTTTTCGGACCGTACCGGGCATTTTTTTCGTCGGCACGTCCGCTCGGGGGCACTTCGTGCCCTTTTTTTCGAAAAAAAACGAAAAATCGACTGTTTCGAGCTTTCATAAATCGAGAAACGTGCTATTGTACTATGCTATGTTATAACAAAACGACTGGAGAAAGGAAAGCATGGAAAACGATCAGATGTCGGAACGGAGCGTGTGGAATTTCGGAAATTATCTCCGCACTGCTCTGTTTCTGCTGTTTGCATGCGCCATTTTGTCGCACGACCGGACCGATCTGGCCCTGCTTGAGGGCGGCATCGGCGGGCCCGCGCTGTACCGGAACTGGATCGGGTTCCTCGGCGCCCACGCCGCCCGCGTGATGTTTTACATGTTCGGGCTCGCCACGTATCCTTTCCTGCTCATCCTCTTCCTGATGCTGATCCGGCGGTTCATCCCCGGACTGCCCCGGCGCGGCACCCTCTGGTGGGCGCTCCCGGTGATCCTGCTCGGCTCCTCCATGCTGTTCGCCATGTGGCCGCAGCAGTTCATCGCGGAGACGGACCACCTCGGCATCGGCAGGATGGAGCAATCCTCGCTCGCGCTTTCCGGCGGCGTGGTCGGCTCCTGGCTGGCCGCGCCTCAGACTGCGGCGGCGTTCCCCGACGCGGGATTCATCCGCCGTTACATCGGCGACGTCGGGACGATCCTCGTCGCGCTCGCTTTCCTGCTCCCCGGACTCGTATTTCTCTTCATCCGCGACTGGCTCCCCCTGCTCGCGATCGCGTTCAAGGCCGACCCCGAGCCGCAGAAGACCGCCGAAGTCGAGGAGGAAGAACCCGTTGCGGCGTCCCCGGCCATTCATCATTTCTCCGACGGGGAAGAAGGCTATGAAGACGAAGAGCCCCCGGTCGCACCGCCTCAGTCCAAGTTCAAAACCGCCCTCGGCGCGTTCTTCCGCGGCAAACAGCCCGCTCCGGTCGAAAACGACGACGACTTTTCCGACGATCAGCCTGTCGCGGCGCCTCCAGGACGCGGCGTCCCGGCTCAGAAACGCCAGCCGTCGACGGTCATTCACGACCCGGAGACCGTCGTTGCGCCTCCGCCGCGTCGTACCGGTCAGCCCGCTCCCGGCGGTGTGATCCGCGATCCCGACGAACTCGTGATGCCCGCGCCGCGTCCGCAGCGTCAGGCACAGCATGCCACGGCCCAGGCCGTTCCACCCCAAGCCGCGCCTCAAACTGCGCCCGAAGCGGACGAAGAACCCGAGAACGAACCCGCCGCGCTTGAAGCGAACGAAGCCGCTGCGGAACCCGAAACCGACGATTTCGACCTGACTTCCGGGCCGGATTACGAACAGGACGACGAACCGGAAGCCGAAGCCGCGCCTGTGCGCCCGGCCGCAAAACCGGCCGTTCAGCCGCCCAGAGCGATCCCCACGCAGTCCTATTCCGCGAACAAGGCCGGTTACGACCGCGAGCCGCCCCCGCCGCCGGACTTCAACGAAGCGCCTCCGCCGCCCCCGCCGGTCTACGAGGAATACCATCTGCCGAGCCCGATGCTGCTCGAGCGGCACGGCGACGACATCAACGTCGAGGACCAGAAATACATCCGCGAGGCCAGCGCCAGCCTTGAGAAGACCCTCGAGAGCTTCGGCGTCGACGGCTATGTCTCGGCCATTACGGTCGGCCCGCGCGTCACGCAGTTCGAAATCTCCCTCTCCCCGGGCGTCCGCGTCGAAAAGGTCACCAGCATCCAGAACAACATCTCCATGGCCATGGAGGCGCAGAGCATCCGCATCCGTGCGCCGATCCCCGGCAAGGACGCCGTCGGCATCGAGGTGCCGAACAAAGTCTCTAGCACGGTGTATCTCCGTCCCCTGCTCGAATCGACCGCCTGGGCCGAATCCCACGCGGCCATCCCGATCCTGCTCGGACGCGACATCGCCGGCAAGGTCGCCATGATGGACCTCTCGAAGGCCCCGCACCTGCTGATCGCGGGTTCCACGGGCTCCGGCAAGTCCGTCTGCATGAACACCCTCATCATGAGCCTGCTCTTCCGGTTCTCCCCGGACGAGCTAAAGCTCATCATGGTCGACCCGAAGGTCGTCGAACTCGAGATGTACCGTCCCATCCCGCACCTCATCACGCCCGTCGTGAACGATCCGAAGAAGGTCCCGCTCGCGCTTCGCTGGGGCGTCAACGAGATGGAGCGCCGCTATATGGTCCTCGCGAAGGTCAAGGCGAAGAACCTCGCCGCTTTCAACTCCCGTCCGCCGGACCCGAAGCCCGTGCTCGACGATTACGGCATCGTGGTCCCGCCGAAACTCCCGATACTCATCATCATCATCGACGAGCTCGCCGACATCATGATGACGGACGCGAAGAGCGACGTGGAGACCAGCATCTGCCGCATCGCCCAGAAGGGCCGCGCTGCGGGCGTCCACCTGGTCATCGCCACGCAGTCGCCCCGAAAGGAAGTCGTGACCGGCCTCATCAAGGCCAATATCCCGACCAAGATCGCGTTCCGTGTGAGCAACAACATGGACAGCCGCGTGATCCTGGACAGCGTCGGCGCCGAGAAACTCCTCGGCAACGGCGACATGCTCTTCAATCCTCCCGGCGGCGCCAACCTCGAGCGCATCCAGGGCGCGTTCGTCTCCGACCCCGAGATCGCCAAGGTCATCGACGAGGTCGCCGCGCAGCGGCCGCAGACGTTCGACGAACAGATCTTCGCCGGCGGCGACGAGGAGGAAGAAGAGGAAGACGCGAAGGGCTCGCGCCGCGGCGGAAAGGTCAGGGCGGGCAGGATCGCCGGCCGGGACTCCTACGACGACGAAATGGACGATTACGACGAGATGGACGGCATGGCGAACGCCGACGTTGTGAGAGCCGCCGCGGACAAGTATCTCGAGCCTACCGATCCCCCGATCATGGTCCGCGCGCTCGAGATCATCATCAACGAGCAGCAGATCAGCACCTCGTTCCTCCAGCGCAGACTCGGCATCGGCTACAACAAGGCAGCCGACATCATCGATAAACTTGAACAGCGCCACGTCATCAGTGCCCCGCTTCCGGGCGGACAGAAACGTTCCATTCTGATCACTGACGGCCTGGATGCGCCCAACGATCTGTGAGGTACCGCACCATGACCGATCAAGAAGATATCGCCGATAAGAACGAACAGGAACTCAACCTCTTTTCCGCACAGCAGCCCGAAAACAAACAGGACGAACCGGAATTCGCCGGTTTTGACGGACAGCCGGAAGCCGCCGGTTCCGATACGGCCGATGGCGCTGATGCGGGCGAAGGGGCGGAAACGGGTTTCAAGATGGATGCGGGATCCGGCGCTGCGCCCGTGGCGGACGCTTCCGACGTCGTCGCGCCTCCTCCGCCGCAACGCAAGCCCGCCGCGCCTCGTCCGCGCCCCGGGATCGTCGCGCCCCCGAGAAGCGTTTCCCAGTTGTCCTCCTCACAGTCGCCCGGAAACGCCGCCCCGGCTCACAGACCCCTGCCCCACGCCATTCAGCAGGACCAGACGCTCGGCCAGACGCTGGCGGCCATTCGCGCCGGACGCGGACTCTCTATGGAAGAGGTCGCGGCTTCCACGCGCATCCGTCAGGAATACCTGATCGACCTCGAGGCTGATAAACTCCTCAACCGTCTCCCGCCGGTCTATATTTCCGCCTACGTCCGCAAGCTCATCGACGTCTACGATCTCTCTCCGGCCGATGCGGAATCCCTGATCGAAAAAATGCACGGCGAAGCGCCGCAGGACCCCGAAGCGCTCCCCGCGAAGCTTATCGAATCCGTCAACGACGGCGCGCTGGTCAACGAGGGCGAGAACAAGCGCATCCGCAACATTACCATCATCTTCTTTGCCGTCATCGCGATCATCGCGGCCGCCATCATCTGGCTCGTGGTCCTGGTGCTGGTGCGGTACGCCAAAACCTCCGATCCGGCCCCCGGACGCGCACCATCGGACGTGGTCTCCGGCTCCGTTCAGCCGGCGGAAGCGCCCATCTCGCAGGAGATCCTGATCGACGAATCGGAACTCGACGCCCTGATCGTGCCCGAAACACCCACGATCTCCGTCCTGAAGATGGACAAGACCCCCGGCGTCCGCGATACGCCGTAAGCTTTGTTTATCCCGAAGCAAGGTGTTCCCGGCGTCCGCGATACGCCGTACTCCGTCGCGGTCATCTGCTGTCGGGCGTTGGAGGGGGCCACGCGCTCATTCTCTTCTTTCAGAAGCCTCCTGGGCGCGACATGCCGTACTCCGCCGCGGTCATCTGCTGCCGGGCGTTGGCGGGGCCACGCGCTCATTCTCTTCTTTCAGAAGCCTCCTGGGCGCGACACGCCGTATTCTGCTGCAACCTCGCTGTAACCAGCAGCAATACCGTTTTTTCCGAAGATTATCGTTTCTTCGTCTTTCCGAGGATCAACTTCCCTCCGTCCTGAGTTCAGAACCTACCCATCAAGGTACACTGTAAACAAGGTACTTTACAGTGTACCTTGCGCGTATGCGCGTGAGACGGTTCTCATCGAAGTATCCAATGCCGGAAATGATACTCATTCGAGGTCACAGCACTGAAAGGGGGTGTCCCGAAGGTACTGTTGTATCCTGTCGGCATAGTTGTACCTTGTTGGCGCAATACCCCGCCTGAACTTGAAAAACCGCCTGAACGCGATACCCCGCCTGAACTTGAAAAACCGCCTGAACGCAATACCCCGCCTGAACTCGAAAACCGCCTGTACGCGATAATCCGCCTGAACAACCGTTAAAATGCTAAGTTCAAGGCCTCCCCCTCAAGGTACACTGTAAACAAGGTACTTTACAGTGTACCTTGCGCGTACGCGCGAAAAGTGCTTTTTCTGGAAACAACCGAGCCCAGCCCGTATGCGCGTGAAGTGCCTTTTCTGGAAACATCCGAGCCCTGCGCGTATGTGCGTGAGTTCTTTTTTTTCTCTGATCACGTTGTTTCCACCATGCCCTATAGCGTTTGTGGTCGCTGAAGAGGCAGATATTAGGGCACCTCTAAAAATTGGTATTCGGCGGCTTTTCGCGTCTGGACAAAGTCCAACTGGTAAGATTTTCGGTGGTTACCTTCAGGTAGCCACACTCAAATCTTCCTGCATTGTTCTTTTTGCCCATTCGCTGAAAATCCATCCGATCGAATTATTAGAGATACCCATTAGGATAATGGCAGGGGCAGTCGGGTACAGAACCCCGATTTTTATAAGTTCAGGGCCTCCCCCTCAAGGTACACTGTAAACAAGGTACTTTACAGTGTACCTTGCGTGTATGCGCGAAGCGTTTCTTTCAGCCTCTCTGACATTCCTCATGATCCCGAGCACAAAAAAACAAGCCCGAACCGGTCGTTTCCGGTTCGGGCTTGGGAGGAGAGACCTGAATGGTTCTGGAATTCCGGGTTCTCTGTTCCGAGTGGTTACTCGCCGAGATTTTCCTTCATCAGAGCGAGGGAACGCTGCGCCGCTTCGAGTTTCAGTTTCAGGTCGATCACATCCTGAGCCTGCTTGTTGCGGTTGAACTCGAGTTTGTCGTTTTCCTTCAGGAGGCGGTTGGTGAGGACGGCATTGTTTTTCCCGCTGCGGATGCGTCCGCCGTAGCCCCACGGCGACTCGATGCTGACCCGGGAGGTGTCCATGGTCGTCATTCCGGCGAGGGCGCTGCGGTTTTCGCCGATGGTCTTGTCGGTGGTGTCGAGGCGTTTCTGCGCTTCTTCGAGCTCGAGCTCCAGCCTGCGGACTTTCTGCTGCTGTTCGAGGAGTTTGCGGTTCTTGTAGCGCTTGTCGTCGCCGGATTTGCGTTTGGCCTCCTTTTCCTTGCGTTCCTCCTCCTCCTTTTCGGCGGCTTTTTTCTGTTCGTGGAGCTTCTTCTCGTAGCGCGCCGACTTGATCGGATCGTAGCCGAATTTCTGCTGGTATTCCAGCGGCATGTCGGAGAACGGGATGAACATGGCGCCGTCCTTGTGTGCGACTGTGATGCCGTTCGGCTTCTTGTCGAGGATATAGGCGTCCTGCAGCACTTTGCCGCTTCTGAGGGTCACGGTGTAGGTGGCGGGTTTGCCGTCGGCGGCGGCGAATGAGGGCATGCCGAGCGCGAAGACTGCGCCGGCGATCATAATGGCGGAAAGGGTACGGTTCATCATTTGTTTCCTTCCAGTGCGCTCAGCTTATCGGGTTTGCGGAATACGTAGTCCGGGATATCGGCGTTGGCCTCGAACGAGTTCAGCGTCAGCTTGGTCGAACCGCTGTCGGAGAACTTGAACATTCTTGCCGGCAGGATCACGCCGCTGTCGTCGAATTCGCGGTAATCGAAATACTGGATCGTATGCTTGCCGTCGTCGCGATCGACCTCGAATTGACGCAGCAGTTCGCTCTTCTTGCCGAACCACAGTTTGACCGGATATTTCGGGTCGCGGCGGAAGTTGCCGTCGATCACGTAGCACTCTTCGCCGGCGGCGAATTCGGTCTCTTCCTCGAGTGCGGTGTTGCCGAAGAGGTCCTGGAAGTTCACCCGGAACGGGATCGCCTGGAGCAGCGCCACGTGCATTTCCGCGATGTCCTCGGCGGTCATGTTGATGACCTCGCCCCGTACGAACATCCATCCCGATGCCTTGGTCAGGCAGAATACCACCGTGCGTTCCCCGTCCAGCACGTCGATGCGGATGCGGTCCGGCGATTTGAAGCGGATTTGAGCGGTCGCCCCCTTGTCGCCGAATTCGTACATGAACTCCGCCGTTTCGATGTCGGATGCCTTCCAGTCCGACGCGATGGCGTTCTCGCCGTCGTCCAGCACGCCGTCCGCCGTGGCGCGGAAGAGTCCGCAGGACGGCAGCATGGCGAACGCTGTCACGGCTGCCGCGGCCAGCAGCGCCTTTCCGATTCGCAGTTTCATAAAACAACTCCTGTTGTGATGTTTGTGTTGGCGGCGGCCGCCGGATCCGCGCGCGAAGCATTCGTGCCGGATCCCGGTCCTCTCCCGCCAGTCCTGATTGGCTCGATGGGGCGGGAAAAAACGACCGCACGTTACAATCTACACGCTTTTCGGCAGAAATACAAGATTTTAAATAGACTTTTTCCATAATTCTTTCCTGAAATTTTCCCTTTTCCGCGAATTTTTTTCCTCCCGCCGCCCGGGAAAAGACCGCCTCTCGGCGCTTGACATTGTCCCGAAGCGGTCTATATTATTCGCATTGGCAGTCGTCGTTTCCGGCTCGTCCTCTGCGGGCTCGCGTTTTGCTCGCCAGGTCAGTCCCGGATACGCGTTTCCGCTTCAAATCTCCCCTCAACCCTCCCAGCATCCATGTTTTTTTCCCGCCGGTTTTTTCCGTTCTTCATGACCTTCTTCTTCGGGGCGTTCAACGACAATCTCTTCCGCAACGCCCTCGTGATCATGATCTCCTACCAGTCCGGGCTTCCCCCGGACGAGGCGAACGCGCGGTCGTTCATCGCCATGGGGCTGCTGATGCTCCCCTATTTCCCGTTCTCCGCCACAGCCGGCCAGCTCGCGGACAAATTCCCGCGCCACACGCTCTTCCGCGCCTACAAGATCATGGAGTTCTGCCTGATGATCCCGGTCCTCTTCGCGTTTCTGCGCGGCTGCATCTGGCCGCTTCTGACGCTGCTGTTCTTCATGGGCACGCAATCCGCGCTCTTCAGCCCCCTCAAATACGCCTATATCCCGCAGATGCTGAAGGAGAAAGAACTCCTCCGCGGAAACGCCTACGTGAACGCCGGCACCTACGTCGCAGTCATCTTCGGCGCGGTCCTCGGCAACTATCTCATCACGGTCACGAACGGCCGTCTCCTGACTGGCGCCGTGATCCTCCTCATGGCCGTCGTCGGCCTCTTCGGGGCGTTCCTGATCCCCCGCATGCCCCCGGAGGCCCCCTCGCTCAGGATCG
>JAFYBD010000019.1 GCA_017540385.1 Lentisphaeria bacterium | reverse complement strand
CATCCACGAATGTGGTCACGCGATGTACCAGCAGGGGATCTCCCCGAAATACGCCGGGACCCCGCTGTCCGACGGCGCGTCGCTGGCGTTCCACGAGTCGCAGTCCCGCTTCTGGGAGAACATCCTCGGGCGTTCCGCGGAGTTCTGGCGCAATTTCTACCCGGACCTCGTGAAGACGTTCCCCGACAACCTGCGCGACGTCCCGCTGGAGTCTTTCCTCGCGGCCGTGAACCGCGTCCGGCCGTCGTTCATCCGCACCGAATCCGACGAGGTGACCTACAATCTGCACATCATCCTGCGCGTCGAGCTCGAACGCGCCCTCATCGAGGACCGGCTCCCCGTCGACGACCTCCCGGCGGCGTGGAACGACGCGTTCGAACGCAGTTTCGGCATCCGTCCCGCGAACGACCGCGAGGGCGTGCTGCAGGACGTTCACTGGTACAGCGGCGGCGTGGGGTATTTCCCGACCTACATGCTGGGCAACCTGATCGGAGCCGAGCTGAAGGAACGCCTCTTCCCGTCCGGGCTCCCGGAGACACCGCGCGAAGCCCTGTCGGTCCTCCGCGAGAACATCTACCGGTTCGGGGCCAAGTACGCCCCCGCCGATTTCCTCCGCCGTCTGACGGGACACGCCGTCCCCGACGCGGCGCCTTTCCTGCGCTATCTGCGCGCCAAACATCTTGGAGAGAAGTGACAACATGAGACTGAATTACGATACTTTCACCGGCCGCCGCAGCGTGTTTGTCTGCGTGGCGGCCTGCCTGATCCTGCTGAGCTGGGTCGCTTTCGCGGTCTTCTCCCGGCAGCTGGCCGAACTCCTCGCCCCGGTCCTCCCGGGAAAGGCCCGCCTCACCGCCGGGCTGCTGCTGATCCAGAACGGCCTGGTCGTGGTCTCCATCCTGATCGCCGGGCTCCTGACGGAACGCAAGTACACGATGAAGGAGAAGTTCGCCCTGACGTTCGAGAAGGGCTACTCGATGCACTTCTTCCTCCCGATCTTCATCCTCGCGATGGTCGCCACGTTCGGCGTCCAGATCGGCCTGAACGCCCTGCTGAAACACGTCGGTCACGAGCCGAAGGAACAGTCCATGGTCGAGTTCTTCCGCACGCTGAAACCGCTGGCGTTCGTGTGTTTCGCCATGATCACCGTGATCGTCGCGCCGATCGCCGAGGAGCTGGCCTTCCGCCACATCTTCTACCGTTTCGTCCGCGTTTTCCTCTACAAGAAAGAGGCGGCGGTCGCGATTTCGCTCGTCTTCGCGCTGATCCATGTGCCGTTCACGAAACCCGAGGCTGGCGCGCCGTTCCCGTGGGAGATCTTCGTGATCCCGGTCGTGCCGCTGTTCGTCCTGGCGCTGTTCCTCCAGCGCGAATACGAACACAGCCATTCGGTGATTCCGTCGGTCCTGATGCACGCGGGATTCAATCTGATTTCGGTGATCCTCCTGGCGCTGCAGGTGTACTACGGCGTGGGCGATTGAGCCTTTTTTCCGGCTTTTTCCCGCTTTTTTTCGTTTTTTTTAAGAAAACCGCAACTTTTTTTCGAAAACATGCTAAGATTTGGCCCGTCCCGGGAGTCTAATCTGTGAAACATGTTGAAAGAGGGCGAATGGATACCAGAGAACAGGTCTTTGAACGCTTCATCGACGAGAAGCTCGGATTGCTTCGGGGGACCGCCATGCGGATCCTCGGAGATTCCGCCGACGTCGAGGACGCCGTTCAGCAGGCTCTGATGTTCGCGTGGCGCAAATACGAAGCGTTCCGCGGAGATGCCGAGTTTGCGACCTGGGTGACCAGGATCCTCCTCAACGTGTGCTACGATATGGTCCGTGAACGTGTCAGGGAACGCGACGTCCTGGCGGAATACGGGGAATCGGGCGTGACGCCCGGCGGGGACTCCGGCGAGGAGACCCTGCTGGACCGTCTGGACTGCGCCGTCGCCCGGCTCCCCCGCATCTACCGGGAATCGCTTTCGCTCGGAGTCCTCTCCGGCAAATCGCCGGACGAGGCGGCTTCGATCCTGGGATGTTCGCGCAACACCCTCTATCAGCGGATCCACAAAGCGAAACAACTATTGGCCAAATCCATCCGGGAGGTCTCTTATGAAAAAGCTTGAAAACACCGGGGCAGCCGATCTTGACGGGCTGCTGCTCAAACTGAAGGAGCGTTACGACGCACGCGAAGCCGCCGGCGGAATCCATCCGTCGGACGCGGAGTTCAAACGTCGCTTTTTCCAGGCGGCCAGGGCGCAGGAACGCCCCCGTTTCCCTATGATTTGGAAAGTGGCCGCATGCGTCGCCGTCTGCCTCCTTTCGTTCCAGATCGTCCTGACGCAGTTCAAGAGCGATTCCACCGCGTTTCGCAGCGACGGCGATTCCGCCGTGGCCATGACGGGCGCTGAAGTCGCGATCCCGGAAGCCCCGGCGTCCGGGGAGACCCGTAATCACGTGAGGATTCTTAATAATGTAAAAGAGGATTCCATCGTCGCGGAGGAAGAACCCGGCGAAGCCAATATCCTGACCTCGATGCTCGTCAGGGAAGAAGCCGCTCCGCAGGCGGACGCTTTTGTCGCCGCCGCTGTCCCGGAAACGAATGATGCCGGCGCAGATGCTCCGCGGACGGAAGGTTTCGTTGCCGTCGCACGGAAGGCCCAGACGGAAGATATCGCCGCTGTTGTCCCGCAGACGCAGACGGAAGAACTCGCCGATGTAGCCCCGCAGGCAAATGATGTTGCCGCTGCCCGGCAGACCAAT
>JAFYBD010000186.1 GCA_017540385.1 Lentisphaeria bacterium | reverse complement strand
GGCGACCCCGGCATGTCGCATTTCTACGTGTCGCTGGCGGACAACCTGATGCGCCTCTTCGGTTCCGACCGCATCGTGACGATCATGGAGAAGTTCGGCATGGAGGAGGGCGAGGAACTCCAGCATCCGCTGCTGAGCCGTTCCATGGAGACCGCCCAGCGCCGCGTGGAGCAGCATCATTTCTCCATTCGCAAACGCACGCTCGAATACGACGACGTGATGAACAAGCAGCGCGAGGTCATCTACGGATTCCGCCACGACACGCTGTTCCAGGACGACAGCCGTCAGGCGATCTTCGACATCATCGAGATCGAGGTCGGCCGCCACGTCGAGGAAGCTTTCGCGGCGACCACCGGCGACCAGAAGATCACCTACAACCGCGACATGCTCCTGGCCTGGCTGAACTACTCGTTCCCGTTCGGCTTCACCGAGGAGGACATCGCCGTCGATCTGCAGGACGAGAAGGCGTCCGAGCTCATGGTCGAACGCATCCTGAAGAAGGTGCACGACATGTACGAGCTGAAGGCCTCGCTCGAGGACCCCGTGGCGCTGAAGTGGCTCGAACGCCAGATCGTGCTCGACGCCATCGACTCCCGCTGGCAGGAACACCTGCGCTCCATGGACGAACTCCGCGGCAGCATCGGTCTCCGCGCCTACGCACAGAAGGACCCGCTCGTGGAGTACAAACGCGAGGCGTTCCGTCTCTTCGAACAGCTCATGAATGACATCGACCAGCAGATCATCGGGAAGATCTTCCGTTCCGCGACCAGCCTGGCCGCGTTCGAACGCTTCGTCCCGGCGGCGCGTCAGTACCGGATGAGCCATCAGACCATCGACGACCTCGGCACGTCCGCCGCGGCCGCTCCCGCCGAGGCGTCCATCACCGTGAACGCCGCTCCCCAGGAAACGTCCCCGAGCATCGACGCGAGTTCGCCGGAATCCGTCGCGCCGCGTCCCGATCCGGGCATCCCGTATCAGCGCGGCGACCAGCGGGTCGGCCCGAACGATCCCTGTCCCTGCGGCTCCGGGAAGAAGTTCAAGAAGTGCTGCGGTCAGTGACCGCGGAGGGCGGTGTGCCGTGAAGAGGTGCAGGACATTCTGTTTGCTGCTCGTCACCGGATGCGCCGCCCTTTTCGCGCCGTTCGCGACCGGCGCCGACGACGATCCCCTGCGGGAGAAAGCGCTCCTCGGGGACCACAAGGCCGAATTCGAGCTCGGCGACGAGTATTTCCACGGCACGAAATCACGCAAGGCCAATCCGGTCCTCGCGGCCCACTGGTACCGCAAGGCCTCGGAGTACGTCCCCGAGGCCATGTTCAACTACGGCATCTGCCTCGAACGCGGCCTCGGCGTGCCGCGCGACCCCGTGGCGGCCGCGGAGTGTTACCGCAAGGCCGCGGAGAAACACTGCGAGCCCGCCGAATTCAACTACGCGATGGTGCTGCTGAACGGCATCTCGTTCCGCACCGTCGACGAACGCGAGAAGTTCCGCGATTCGGAGATGCCCGCGCTTGAGCCCGAGAAGGCGCGGAAGATGATCCGCGCGCTCGCCGACCGCGGGTATCTGCCTGCCCAGGTCGAACTTGCCGCGCTCCTCATCGCCCGGCGCGAGGACGTCTCCGCCGAGGAGGCCGAGAAGGCGTTCGAGCTGGTCTCGAAGGTCGTGAAGAACCCCGACGCCCCGGCCCGGGCATGGCGCGTGCTCGGCGACTGCTATTTCTCCGGCTTCGGCACGATCCCGGACGGGACGAAGATGATCGAGGCGCTGAACAAGGCCGTCGAACGCGGCAGCCTCGAGGCGCTTTCCCGCATGGGCTACTGTTACGAATTCGGCATCAACGTGAAACAGGATCAGGAGAAGGCGCTCGCCTGCTACGAACGCGCCGCGAAGGCCGGTCTTCCCGCAGCCATGCTCAAATACGGCGACATGATCTCCGCCGGCGAAGTCAAGGGCAAAGGCATCGACGAGGCGCTCGTCTGGTTCAAGAAATCCGCCGCGGAGGACCACCCCGAGGCGCTGTACCGGCTCGGTACGCTGAACCTGCACGGGATCGGGACCGACAAGGACCCCGAACTCGCCGCCGAACTTTTCTCCCACGGAGCCCAGCTCGAGCATCCCGGCTGCCAGTACGAACTCGGCCTGCTCTTCCTCGAGGAGGACGGCCCAATCGCGAAGGACGTGCGCGCCGCGTTCTTCTGGTTCAACCGCGCGGCGTCGAAGGGCCACGCCCAGGCGCAGCGCCAGCTGGCCGTCTGCTACGAGAACGGCGTCGGCTGCGAGCCCGACCTGGAGAAGGCCCTGCTCCTGTATCATGAGGCCGCGAACAACGGCGACGTGGAGGCGCGGCGGCGTCTGCTGAAATGATCCCCGGTCCCCACACACTTTAACGGAGTCCTCCCGAATGTCATCCGATCCCATCTTCCATATCGTGCTTCACGCGCCGGAGATCCCGCAGAACACCGGGAACATCGGCCGCATCGCCTGCTGCACCGAGTGCCGTCTGCACCTGGTGAAGCCCATCTCGTTTTCGTTCGACGACGCGCACCTGAAACGCGCCGGGATGGACTACTGGCGGCACGTGGACTGCGTGATCCACGAAGATTTCGAATCCGTGCTGAAGACGGCGGACGGCGCGCCGATGTACTTCTTCTCGACCAAGGCGAAACAATGTTACTGGGACTGCCCGTTCGAACGCGGCTCCTACCTCGTCTTCGGCAGCGAGAGCAAGGGCCTGCCGCAGTACATGCACGACACCTACGCCCCGCAGTTCTACACCATCCCCATGCCCGGCGATTTCAACCGAAGTCTGAATCTTGCGAACTCCACGGCCGTGGCCGTGTACGAGGGACTTCGCCGGATCCTTCACCCGGAGGCCAGTCCGAAATGAATCCCGATCCCGTCGAAACGAAAAATGCCGTCCCCGAGGTCGAACCCGCTCCGGCCGAAGAGACTGCTTCCGCTCCGGTCGAAGAGACCGCTTCCGCCCCGGAACCCGCCTGGAAGAAGACGCTGAAGTTCGTGCTGAAATTCGGCGTCTCCGCCGGCATCCTCACCTACATCATCTGCACGCGGGACATCAAGTGGAGCGACTTCACGCTCGTGAACCCGTGGTGCATCGTCGCGTCGTTCTTCTGCATCTATGTCCAGCTGACCCTGACCGGCATCCGCTGGTTCAGCCTGCTGCGCGCGGTCGGCATCCGGTGTTCGCT
>JAFYBD010000185.1 GCA_017540385.1 Lentisphaeria bacterium | reverse complement strand
GCATCCGCCGTCCCCCCTGCTTCGGCTCGCGGAGGTGCTCGTCCTGTACGTCTGCTTCACGCTTCCCGCGTGCGTCTCTTTCGCGGTTCAGGATTACCGTCATCCGTTCGCCGGAGCGAAGGACATGGGCGAATACCTCACGAAGACTCTCCCGCCCGGCTCGACCGTCGTCCTCCCGTTCTACGGCATCACGGACGCCGTGATCTCTGCCTACGCGCCCGGCATCAAATTCTACTGCGTGGAATCCGGCAGATATCTCACGTTCTGCCCGCTCGACTGGTCGCTCGAAGAGGTCCAGCGCAGAAGCGCTCTGATCGTGCCGGACTGGATCCGGGAAAAGAACGACCGATACATCACGCTCGTCGACCAGACCGGGTTCATGTATTCGCCGATCTGGGAACCGGTCCTCGAGGGACCCGGGCCGCATTATTTCGTATGCAGCATGCGCTATCTGCAGGCACTGTGGACCAACCCGATCAGACTTCAGAGCAAGGACCGCCGACGCACCTTCACCGAGGTCTACCGTTCCCCCCGCATCCGGTTCACCACCGTCGCGGGGGAGCAATACTGGCTCTTCACGGACGGGCCCGTCCGGGCCGACGAGGTCCGGGAAGCCGACCCGGGGACGTTCTGAACGGAGCCTGGGCCATTCAACCCCACACCATCACACAAAGGAGCAGTCATGAAGTACATCCGGGCTTATTCAAACGGCAACTGCGGGGGATTCCCCTTCGCCTCCATGGAAATCTGCGGCACCACGCGCAAGATGTACAACAACGGCAACTGCAACGGCATCCACGAGTGGTCCATGCGGAAGACCGACCGCTGCACCGAGGTCTACGAACGCCCCGGACTGAACGGCATCCCGTACAACTATTTCAAATACACCGGCAGCGGCGTGGAGTTCTACCCGAACGGCAACGGAAACGGCATGCCGACGTTCTTCTTCAAGTTCCGGGGATCGAACGCGGTGGAGGTCTACCCGAACGGCAACGGAAACGGCATGCCGCAGTGGTATTTCGAGAAACGGGGGCACATGGTGACGTTCTACCCGAACGGCAACGGAAACGGCATCCCGGTGTATTCGTTCGACGGGGCGGACGACGTCAGGGACGTCATCGAATGGGTGTTCTACCTTTACATCCCGCATTGATCGGGGCGAGGTCGGGAAAAGGATAACGGCCGCTCAGTTCCGGGCGGCGCAGATCGCGGCGCGGCAGGCGTCTTTCGGGCAGTAGCCGCGGCAGCAGAGCTGGATTTCCTTCAGCACGAAATCGTCCGGCAGGCCGGGCACCGAGGGCACCAGCGGCACGCCGTCGGGCGGGAAGAGGTCGTACACATCCCCGCAGTGCAGGCATTTGAAATGGCCGTGTTCGGTCATGTCCGCGTCGTAGCGCAGCTCGCTTCCCTCGATGATGATCTCGCGGACGGCCCGTTTCTCCACCAGCAGTTTGAGCGTGTTGTACACGGTCGTGAGCGACAGCGAAGGCTGTTCCAGACGAACAGCGGCAAAGATCGTTTCCGCGGTCGGATGGATCGCATGCGTCCGCAGGAAATGATAGATGGCCGTGCGCTGGGGAGACGGCGTCACGCCGATCTTCCGCAGGATGGCGATGGAGTCTTCGCGTGTCGTCATGAATGTTCGGGCTGGCGGTGATTGGAAAGTGCCTGCATCCGGGTTGAAGCCGAATGCAGGCGTGGACAAAAAACTTGGGACCTATCTCAAAACGATCAGTCTTTGAAATAGCGTTTCAGGAGACCCGCGAACGCAGCCCCGTGACGGGCTTCGTCCTTGGCCATTTCGTGCACGGTGTCGTGGATCGCGTCGAAACCGAGCTGTTTGGCCTTCTTGGCGATCCCGAATTTGCCGGCGCAGGCGCCCTGTTCGGCTTCCACGCGCATTTTCAGGTTCGTCTTGGTGCAGGGGGTCACGACTTCGCCGAGGAGTTCGGCGAACTTCGCAGCGTGTTCGGCCTCCTCGAAGGCGATGCGCTTGTACGCTTCGGCGATCTCGGGATAGCCTTCGCGGTCCGCGACGCGGCTCATGGCGAGGTACATGCCGACTTCGGTACATTCGCCGGTGAAGTTGGCGTGAAGGCCGTCCATGATCTCCTGATCGTCGACCTTGCCGTCGCCGATGCTGTGGACGGTGGCGAAGCTCATGGTGTCGCCGGTCTCCTGCTTCAGCGTGAACTTGCTGGCGGGAGCTTTGCACTGGGGGCAGAATTCCGGGGGATTGTCGCCTTCGTAGACATAGCCGCAGACGCTGCAAACGTACTTCATGGTGTGGGTTCCTTTCTGCGCTCTCTGGCGCAAGGGATGGGGTTTGGGTTTTGTGAGCTTGTGACCCGGCGGGAGAACCGGATTTTGTAATCGTTACAGGTTTACAATAACTCCAGTTTTCAGGATTTCAACCCCCTTTTTCGACTTTTTTTGAAAAAATTTCGCCTCAATCCGCGGTTTCCGACGATCCGGCGTCGAATTTCCCGCGATTGCCGGGCGCGAGCAGTTTCCAGCCGCAGATACCCGATTTCGCCAGGAAATACCGCAGCGCCACGCGGATGCAGCCGAATCCGTACTTCACGCTCCGCACGAACGAGATGCTGGAGGCTTCCTCGAAATACCGCGTGGGGCAGGACAGCTCCGCGATCACCGCGCCGGTCCACGCGATCTGTGCGAGCATTTCGTTGTCGAAAATGAAGTCGTCGGAGTTGCCGTCAAGCTCGATCGACTCAAGGAGTTCGCGCGAGAACCCCCGGTAGCCGGTGTGGTACTCCGAGAGCTTCAGCCCCGTGAGCAGGTTCTCCACGAACGTGAGCAGACGGTTCGAGACGTATTTGTAGAACGGCATCCCGCCCTTGAGGGCGCGTCCGCCGAGGATGCGCGAGCCCAGCGTGCAGTGGTAGAGCCCGCTGCCGATCATGGACGCCATAGCGGGGATGAGCTTCGGCGTGTACTGGTAGTCCGGGTGAACCATGACGACGATGTCCGCGCCGAGCTCGAGCGCCAGGCGGTAGCACTGCTTCTGGTTGCCGCCGTAACCCGTATTCTTCGGCAGCTGGCGCGCCACGGCTCCGGTGATGCGCGAAGCGATTTCCCATGTGCGGTCGCTGCTGGCGTCGTCGACGATCACGACCTCGTCCACGAACGGCTGCGACACGACTTCCCGGCAGGTCTTTTCGAGCGTCTTTTCCGCGTTGTACGCGGGCATGACGACCACGACTTTCTTTCCGTTGTACATGTTCGCTCCGGTGGAGGGTTTTCGAGGTTGCGCGAGGGGGGCTTCCGCGCGGGTTTTCCGGGCGCGGTCACAGGCTTAAATATATCACGGCCGTGCAGAATTTTCAAGCGGCAAAGCGCGTTTCGCGCCAAACTTCGCGCCCGTGCGCGGAAAAACCTCATAAGTTGCCGTTTTCGGGCTTGATTTTTCCCGCGCGGAAATTATATTATACAAAACTCCGCATACACCCCGAATCCTGCCTGCCCGACACGAGGATTCCCTTACCCATACACAGAAAGGAACGCGCCATGTCCACTCAGACAGCATCCGCCGCACGGACGTTTTCCGCCGTCGGCCTGAAGAAGTTCGTCGACGGGTTCCAGAGCGGGATCCGGCTCCGTCTTTTCCTGCGCGACGCCGCGGCGTTCTGCGCGGCCGCGCTGTTCCTGGGCGGCGCTCTGGTCCTGCTCAAACGCATCGTATTCCGGCAATGGCATCCGTACGTGCCGATCGTCGGGACAGCCGCGCTCGTCGTGCTCGCGCTCGTGCTCGCATACGTCCGCGCATCCCGCCGGACGCCGTCGAAACGCCAGCTCACGATCTGGCTGGACGCGACCACGGACTGCGGCGGATTCCTCTCCGCGTCGCTCGAGACGGACTGTTCCGCCTGGGCCGACCGGATCGAAATGCCCCCCGCCCCCGAACTGAACATGGCGTTCCCCGCGCCGCACGTGGCGGCGTTCCTCACGGCGGCGGTGTTCTTCGCCGCGTCCCTTTTCATCGACCTCGGGCAGGCGTTCCAGACCGGCCCGTCCGCGCTGGACGTGCACGAGGAACAGACCGAGCTCGAATCGAAGCTCGAAATCCTCGAACAGGAGCCGCTGGTCCCGCAGGACGAGATCGAAGCCGCGCGCGAGACGCTGGAGGAACTCGTGGAGAACAGCAGCAGCGCGAATCCAGCCCGCACGTTCGAAGGCATCGAAGCGCTCCGCAACCTCGCGGACTCCCTCGCGGCCGAAGCGGGGCGTTCGCTGGAACACTCCATCGACAATTTCGACAAGCTCTCGCAGACCGCGTCCGCCCTGTCGCAGATGTCTCCCGACGTGCCCGGCCGCAGCAAGGCGCTCGAACAGTTCAAGCAGCTCGCAGAACAGCTCGCCGGTGACGACGCCGCGCTTGCGGAGTTCCTGAAGCAGAGCGGCGACAACCTCGCCGGGAGCATGACCCCGGAACAGCTTCGGTCTCTCGCCGAACAGCTCGCAAACGGCGGCCAGGACCTGAAGGACCGGCTCGAACAGCTCGCGCAGGCCAGACGCGACCAGATGCAGAAGCAGTCCGGCCAGGGCGGCCAGGGCGGCCAGGGAAACGGCGAAGGCGAAAACGGCGGAGGCCAGGGTCAGGGCGGCGGCCAGACCGGATTCGGGAACGATTCCGACATGGACGAAGAGGCGCTCCAGCAGTGGCTGGAGGAGAACGCCCCCGGCGCATCCGAACTCTCCGGCGCGGCAAGTCAGGACGGCAACGGCCCGCCCGGAGCAGGCGGCATCACCCGCGGCCGCGCCGACGCACTCCTGATTTATTCCGGCCAGACCGAGGACGTCGGCGACGAACGTCAGAACATGGTCCTGGAGAACCACGAGCCCGGCCAGAGCGTCACCATTTCCCAGTTCGCCACCGAGCCCGGCGACGAAACCGCCGAACGCGCCAAGGCCGGCAGTCTCTCCGGCACGGGCCAGGCCGCCGAACACGCCGAAACCCGCATCCTCCCGTCCCACAGGGAAGCCGTGCGGCGGTATTTCAACCGTTCCGAACAGCAATCAGATCAATGACATACCACATGGAGCACACCCAGCGATGAACAACGAATCCACCTCCCTGATCCCCCCGGAAGAGCTCGCGCACATCAGCGGACTCGCAGCTCGACTCCTCGCCGAACTCGACAAGATCCTCCTCGGCCACCACGAGGTCCACAGGCTCCTCCTGATCGGCATCTTCAGCCGCGGCCACGTCCTGCTCGAAGGCCTCCCCGGCGTCGGCAAGACCGCACTCGTGAAAGCCCTCGGCAAGCTCATGCGGCTCGAGTTCAAGCGCATCCAGTTCACCCCGGACCTCCTCCCCAGCGACATCCTCGGCGGCAGCATCCTGCAGGTCATGCCCGACGGCTCCCGTAAAATGGAATTCCAGCCCGGCGCGATCTTCTCGAACATCCTGCTCGCCGACGAAATCAACCGCGCGTCGCCGAAGACGCAGTCCGCCATGCTGGAGGCCATGCAGGAACACGCCGTCACGCTCCTCGGCGAGACGCGCCCCCTGCCCGATCCGTTCTTCGTGCTCGCCTCGCAGAACCCGATCGAACTCGAGGGCACGTATCCCATCCCGGAGGCCCAGCTCGACCGATTCCTCTTCAAGATCAACGTCTCCGGCGTCGACGCCGACGTCCTCACGCAGATCATCGCGCACCGCCGCCGCGGCGAACCGCCGGAGCCGGAGTGGACGCTCTCCGCCGAGGAACTGAAGCAGATCTTCGCGGCCATGGACCGCATCTACCTCAGCGAAGCCGTCGCAAACTACATTGCCCGCATCGTGGCCGCCGGACACCCGGAGAACCCCGCCGCGATCCCGGACGTGACGCGTTTCGTGACCTACGGCCCCTCG
>JAFYBD010000184.1 GCA_017540385.1 Lentisphaeria bacterium | reverse complement strand
TGACATGCTGAAAGCGCTGCTTTTCTGCCCCGTTCGGGGGAACGCCTGGATGAAGCGGTTTTTCCGCGACTATCCCCTCTATCTGCTGCCGTTCGCGAACAAGCCCGCGATCGAGTTCGCGCTCGACTACTGCTTCCTCTGCGGCATCGGCGACATCCGCATCGTGACCGACGACGACAGCCTCCCGCTGCGCTCCCGTTACCGCGACGGTCGGATGCTCGGCATGAACCTGAGCTACGCCGGCGTCCCGCCGGAAACTCCGCTTCAGGAGGTCGTCGCGCGGAACATGGCGTTCGTCCGGGACTCCGATCTGCTTGTTTTCTCCGGGCTCTTTCTGCCCGACTACGACAAACGCACCGCCATCTCCCTCGAAATCGCTCCGGACGAGGTGAAGGGCTGCTCCAGCGGCGCGACCGCATGGTACCTCGTCGGACGCGACCGGCTCGGAAACCTCCCGGGCGACCTGAGCTCGTTCCGTGATCCCGGCCCCGTCGCGGGTTCGCCCGTGAACGACGTCGACGATTATTTCAAGCTCAACATGCGGCTCTGCGGCGGCGACGTGGATCGTTACAATCTCCCCGGCTTCAGCGAGGGGAAAAACAGCTTCGTCGGGCGCGACGTCACGATCGCGTCCTCCGCCCGTGTGAAGCCGCCGGTGATCCTGGGGAACAACATTCTTTTCGGGCGCGGCACGTTTGCGGGGCCCGGAGTCGTCGTGGGGGATAACTGCCTCGTCGACGACGGCACCGTGATCCGCAATTCGGTCGTGCTCGGCAACACCTACATCGGACGCAACCTCGAGATCGACGGCAAGATCTGCTGCGGCAGCCGCATCATCGACCCGGAGACCGGGACCGTGCTCGACACGCCGAACCGGACCATCGTTTCCGAGGTCGAGCGCCCCGAATCCCACTGCTGTCCCGCGTATCAGCAGTTCATCGCCATGCTGCTGTTTTTCCTCCAGTCGGTTCCGTACATCCTGCTGAGGCCGTTCCTTGAGCTTCACGATTCGCTCGCGGAGTGTATCCTTTCCGGCGGCCGCAGGACGTCATTCCGGCTCCACCGGTACGCGCTTCCCTCGGGCAGCATCGCGGGCAGGCTTTTCCGCATGTTCACGCTCGACAAATACCACATGCTGCCCCAGGCGGTCGCGGGAAAGCTCCGGCTGGTGGGGAACGCCCTGCTCGAGGCCAACGAACGCAACGAGGCCGCCGTCCGGGAACTGCCCGGATACGCCCCCGGGGTCTTTTCCTACGGGGAATACCTCGGGCACGGCGACGGTCCTGTACAACTTGAATTCGACGAGCAGTATTATGGCTACGCCATGAACTGCTGGTTCAACATAAAGATCCTGACGGGGATTCTGCTGCGCAATCTGAAAACTACTGGCGGCGCCCTGCAACAGAGAGGAGCAATGGAATGATCTTATCAGACAACGGCCAGCCCGGCCTCGCGCCGGTTTCGCAGGATCGGGAAACGTCCGAGCCCGCGATTATCCGGTTTACGCGTTTGTTCAAGCGCGACCTGTGGTGCTGGGTGAACGCACTGCAGAAACTGTGGTGGCTTTTCGCCATCTTCCCCCTGCTTTTTGCCGTGATTTTCTTCTTCTTCCGGACCATGACCACTTCGTCGGTCTTCGTGGCGAACTGCGGCCTCATCCGTCAGGAGGTCACCGATAACCGGAGCGGCGTCCTGCCTCCCGGTTACGTTCACGTCCAGAAATCCATCATCGTGAACCTCTTCAAGAGCCGCGCCGTCCTGGAGGAGACCGTGAAGCGCCTGAGCCTGCCCTACACCGCGGAACAGCTCTTCAACAACATCGAGGTGAAATCGGAGAAGAACTCCGACTATTACATCGTTTCCGCCATGTCCAAGGACCCCACGATCGCGGCCACGCTCGCCAACACCCTCTCGGACGTCTTCATCGACGAGTACAAGAAGCTCATCAGAAAAAACCTCGAGGACCTCAACGACAGCTACGTCCGTACCCAGAACGAAATGGAGAAGCAGCAGGTCGAACTGAACGAAAAGCTGAAGGACCTGAGCGCGGAAAACAACCTCACCACGATCGACAGCGACATCGCGTTCAACAACCAGCGACTTCTTTACATCGAGGACCAGCTCGCCAAAATGTCCTCTACGCTCGATTCCTCCAGGCAGGCCCTGTATGAACTTCAGGGCGAGCTGGCGAACACCGAGGAGGAGATCGTCTCCCTCCGCGAAAAGAGCACTGCGGCGGAGGACGAGCTCACGAGAGCGCAGTCTACGCTGAATTCCTACGAGCAGATTTATGCACCGCACAACCCGATCCTCATTCAGCAGCGTCAATTCGTCAAGCAGCTCAAAGATGCGCTTGAAAAGGCGCAGGAAGAGGAGGACGTCGACAGCGATGTGAACTCCAAGGTCGTCATCTCGCGAAATCCCGCCTACACGCAGCTCCTCGTCAGCATCGCGTCCAAAAAAGCGGAGATCACCGCCCTCACCAACGACATCAAGCTGAACAACGACATGGCCGTGCAGCTCCGTGCCCGCCGTGAACTCCTCTCCAAGCTTCAGCCGTCCATCCGCCAGATCGAAGCCGACCTCGCCCAGAACAAGGAGCAGATCAACCGCACCAAAGTGCAGATCGTGACCATCCGCAACTTCCTCGACCGCTCTTTCTCCGACATCAGCATCCAGGAGCTCGCCAAAGCTCCGACCGTTCCCCTCGGACGCAAGCGCGGCGTCTGGACCGCTGTCGGGTTCATGCTGGGCGCATTCATCGCTTCGCTGATCCTCTTCGGTTCCGAGATCTTCAACCTCACGGTCCGTTCCAACGTCGATGTGGAAGACGCGCTCCGCATCAAGAGCCTCGGCATGATCCCCGTGCTGGAGCAGGCTCACCGCGCCAATTACTACAGCGCCCTCCAGACCATGGTCAGCAACGGCGAATCGTATTTCTCGAAAGGTTCCGGCGACGGCGGCTCCATGCTCATTGTCTTCGCCCCGAACAAGCGCGCCGACATGGATGAAAAGGCCAGAGAGGAGTTCTGCGAAACCCTCAAGATCCGCATGGGCTGGAAATACGTCATCGTTTCCCCGCTCACTGAGGAAGAGTTCAATTCCAAACAGACGCCTCTGCTCATCAACGATTATCTGTACCAGTTCACCGACGAAGCCCCGAAGCCCGGAAAGGACCGGACCGTCTACTTCCGCCTCGACGACCTCTCGTTCATTTCGCCTCCGACCGACGAGCAGATCAAGCGCATCAAGACTGCCTACAAGTCCACTCAGGTCATCGTGTGGGACCTCTTCGATTTCGAGTTGCACCGCCAGCTCTACGCGGAGATCGCGCGCAACGCCGATCTGACCATCATCCCGATGAAGTACGCCCAGACTTCGAAACTGACGATCTTCCGCAATCTCCAGTTCCTGAAGTCTTTCCATGTCAAGGATATCGTCGGGCTTCTCTATCAAGTCAACAACAAGCATTATTCCAAGGTGACGTTATGACGCGCATCTCCCTCAGGATTCTGAAAGCTTTTCTCCCGCTTTTCACATTGGCCGTTGCCGCATGCAATACCGCTCCGTTCGGCGGGGTCGCCGTCCCAGGCATGACGTCCGTCGAGCCGAAAGATGAAGGTGACCAGTACGCAGTCCAGGAGGAACTGAAAGCGCTGCATGTCGTCAACCCCACGCCCTACGAAATCCACCCGGGCGACACCTTTACGCTCTCCGTGTACAATCAGCCCTCGCTTACTACCTCTCTCCTGATCGCTCCGGACGGCACCTCCAGCCTGCCCCTCGTCGGCATCCTGAAACTTGGCGGCATGAATCTCGAGGATGCTTCGCAGCTCATCCAGTACCGTCTGACCCGGTATCTGCGCGATCCGCTGGTGACTCTGACGCCCACTTCCATGAGCGGTTTTTATTTCACGATCGCCGGCCGTGTGAACAAACCGGGCAATTTCCCCGTTTCCATCGGTCAGACCAAATTGCTCGATGCTTTCGCGCTGAGCGGCGGTCTCGAAGTCGGTATGTTCCACGGCGACTCCGTAGAGCTCGCGGATTTGGACAACGCGTTCATCAAGCGCAACGGCAAAAAGCTGCCCATCAATTTCAAGAAGCTGATCTATGAAGGTGACGATCTCCACAATATCCCGCTCCTCAGCGGCGACTACATCTACATCCCCTCGACCATGACCGGTTCCGTCATCTTCCTGGGGGAGGTAAAGCAAAATTCCTACGTCGGTTTCCGCGAAGGCCTGACCCTGCTCCAGGGACTCTCCTACGTCGGCGGCATCATTACCGACACCCACAGCACTTATGTCAAGGTCATCCGCGGAGGTGTGGAGAACACCGTGGTCTACACCGTCGACATTGACGAGATCCTGAACGGCCGCATGAAGGACTTCCTGCTGGAGACCAACGACATCGTCTTTATCCCGCAGGACGACGTCACGAAGTGGAACACCATCATCCGCAAACTTCTGCCTACGCTCCAGTTCGTCAACATGCTTGCAGGACCTTTCGGTTCAACTCTCGTGGGCTACTTCAACTTCTGATCCCGGCACCGGTCCCGGTTACGGACAGGGGAATCGCACGATCATGTTCAAGACACTGGCATTCACGTTCATCTTTCTGTACTTTGTGCCGTTCATGACGGCCATGTGCTGCTTGTTTCCCAAGCTCCGTCATTTCTTTTTCGCGTGCATGCTCTACTTCACCAGCCGGGAAGTCACGCTGAACATTCTGCCCTTGCCGGACTGGCGCGGCACGGCACGCGGATATGCCTTCTCCATGGTTTCGCTCTTTGCGCTTCCGCTGCTGCTGAGCATGATCTGCAGTTTCCGGTACAAGGTGAGGCTGTTTCCGCCGGGCCTTTTCTTCTACTTCCTCTACTTTCTGGCCATTCTGCTGTCGGGGTACAATGCCGTCCATATGCATCAATGGGGGTTCGAGGTAAACAAGATGTTCTGGATGTACATCACTTTCCTCACCGCGTTCAATTATTTCAATAACAGCCGGAACCTGAACTACTTTATCTATCTGGTCTGCATCATCCTCATCTATCTCTTCCTGGTCGGATTGAACCAGAAGTACAGGGAGGGGCGTTTCCAGATCGCTTCGACGTTCCCGCATCAGAACTCCCTCTGCCTCTATCTGGAGCTGTTCGGGCTGATGGTCCTGGGCGTGCTGATGAACGAAGATTTGAGCAAGCTTCTGTTCTTCCTTTGCCTGGCGGCTTCCGGCAGTTCCGTCCTTCTGATCATTTTTACTTATTCCCGAGGCGGTCTTGTCCTTTATTTCGGCGGGATCGCCATAGTCTGTTCCCTTTCAATCATAATCAATGGTTTTTCCGTAAGACGCTTGATGCTTATGCTGATCGGTCTGTTGGTGATGCTGTGTATAATAGGTTATGCGTTGCCACGCATCATCACACGTTTTACCAAGGCTCCCGAGATGTCCAAGAATACCAGAATTTATCTTGCCCTCGCGGCGAGACGAATGGCGAACGATTACAGGCTCGGGGTCGGCGCCAATAATTTTTCCGAGTTTTCCGGTGGCTTCGACAAGTATAACTACACCGTCGAACAGTACGCTGGCGGAATCCCGGAGTTCGGCGGAATCGTCGAGACCATTTACCTGCTGGTCGCCGCGGAGTGCGGCTGGTGGGGGCTCGGCACCCTGCTGCTATGGTTCCTGTATTACTATTTCCTATGCTTTTTCAACGTGATCTTCCTGCGGAAATACCCGTGTTCCGGCATTTCCATCGGTCTCCTCGGCGGGCTCACCATCCTCTATGCGCACTCCACGCTCGAATGGAGTCTGAAGCAGTATAACAATTTCGCCGAGCAGATGATCGTCTACGCTCTCATCGGAGTCATCGCCGTCAACCGCAAGAACATCCGGGCTGCCTATCAGCGGAGTCAACTCCGCAAGCAGCCTGCAGCGACTCCTCCGCCTCCGTCTCCTTCCGGACCGGAGCTCCCGTCTCCCAGGCCGGAACTCCCTCCTCCGTCGGGGATGGATCAACCCGGATCTGAACCCGGATCCCAGGCTCCGGCAACTGTATAGGAGGTTTCCCGATGAAAATCCTTCTGGGCGGAGTTCCTTTCGGCTGCGACAACATCGGCGACGAGGCCATTCTTGCCTCCGTCATCGGCGTTTTCCGCAGGATTTGCCCCTCGGCGGAACTCGTGGTCTGCACCGGCGACCGCGAGGGCACGGAACGCAAATTCGGCCTGAAGACGGCGCCGCTGTACGGCTTCGATCGTGCGATTCCCGCTTCGCGTCTGGCCGAATCCCTTTCCGGGGTCGACTTTTACGTCTGGGCGGGCGCCACCGGGCTGTCCGACTACCCGGAAATGGCATGTTCCCTCCTCGAAACAGTCCACGCGGCCGGAGTCCGGTCGATCGTGTGGAACGTCGGCATGAACGACGTGTTCAACCCGAGTTTCTTCACGCTCGGCGGACGGAAACGCGCCTTTGCCGACAGGATCCGGTCCGTTTGCGGTCTTGACCTGGAGCGCATGTGGCGCGAACGCCGCATCCGTGCGGTCCGGCATCGTCTCGCGCGGGCTCTTTCCCGCTGCGACCTCATCGTCGTCCGCGATCCGAAGTCGCTGGAGTCGCTCCGGCGTTGTGGCCCGTTCCCTGACGCGGTTTCCGGCGCGGACACGGCCATCCTCCAGACGCAGTGCAGATGGGACGAGCTCCCGTGGTCCGATTCCGAACGGGACGTCTTCCAGTCGGCTTCCGCCCGCATGGCGGTCTGCATTTCGCAGCAGAGCCGCATCCGCGAGTTCGACACGTTCACCGCCTGGCTCGACTCCACGCTGGAATCCCGCCCCGGCCTGCACGCCGTCACACTCCCCATGAACCCGAAGGCGGACTACGAAGTCATGCTCAAGCTCCGCGAGAGCTCCCGACACCCCGAGCGTATCCTGCCGCTCCGTTTCCTCGAGCCCGAGCAGGTCCAGGCCGTCGCTTCGCGATGCGACTTCATCCTGAGCAGTCGCCTGCATCTTTTGATCTTGGGGCTGAACAACCTCGTTCCCGGGGTCGGGATCGCCCGCGGCAGCAAGATTTCCGACTTCATTTCCCAGTTCGGCCTGGTGACGGCCGGTTCCACCGATCGGCTCGACCTGCCCGCGATGACCGCCGCCGTCGAATCCGCCCTTACCCATCGCGATGAGTTCCGGCTCCGTGCGAAATTCGTCCGCGCCGAACTCCTCGCCGATCTGGAGCACGCCGTCGGCCTCCTGAAACAGACCCTCGAATCTTCCGGCCGGGATTGACCGGCCCCCCACCCCTTTTCTTTTCGACTGCCATGGCTCTCATCGGAAAAGCGATCACCTGGATCCTGCGGAACATCCTCGCCATCGCCGCGATCACCGTGATCCTCTGCCTCCTGGCCCCGGGGATACGTTCCGCCCGGGAGAATGCCGCGAAACTCCGCGAGAATCAGGACGCCGTGCTGGCCGCCATCCAATCGCTCGAGGACGAGATCGCCTCCACGCGCCAGTCGCTGGAGAACCGTCTCTCCCTGCTCGACCACTGGCGTGAACAGCGCAACGAATGTCTTGTGCAGCTCTCCAATCTCCCGAGCGCGTGGCGTCATCCCATCGACCACTGGTCGGAGTACACGCGCCTCACGGCGGAACAGAAGCGCCTCGAACTTCAGATCGACGCCATCGAAGCATCCATACAGAAATACCGCGACACGCTCGCCCAGCTCGACAAGAACCGCGAAATGCTCCTCTTCCAGCTCGAAAGCGTCACGCGTTCCCTCGCCGACGTGCTCTCCCACGAGTGGCGGCAGAACGGTCTGCGGATTCTCCTCTTCACCATTTGTTTTGTGCTCTTCACGCCCCCGCTGTGGCTCGTTTTTATGTACTACTGCGTGGCCGCGCTCATCGAGAAGGCTCCGCCCGTACGGATTCAGGCACGCTCGACAGACGGCGAGCTCGAACCCGTCTTCCACCGGGCCGCGAGGAGCGTGACCTACGAGATACCCGAGGGGAAGACGTTCTATCTGCGCGCCCAGGGTGGCGACTGGGGCAAGGAACGCCACGACGTGGTCTGCCGGACGAAGTTCCTGTGGCGGTGGAAAGCTCCGCTCGTTTCAGTCGCGGCCGACCTCGTGGAACTCCTCGCCTACCGTCGCGACCCCGCCGCGAAGACCCCGGGCCAGATCAAGATGACCTCGCCGAGAGACGACGAAGTCTATATCCAGCAGATCGAACTGCGCGGGGGCAGGGGCCTGGTCCTCACGCCGCGCCATGTGATCGCGCTCACCGACGACGTCCGGGTGCGGGCCGTCTGGAGTTTCAAGCTCCACAATTTCATATCCATGCGCCTGCGCCACATCGTCTTCTACGGCACGGGCACGGTCTTCATCATCGGCGGACGCGGCATCGACGTCCAGCGGATCGAAACGGGTTCGAACGCCACGCACAAGATCGAGGACGGCGTGCTGGTCGGCTACGTCCCCGGCGCGGCGTATTCCCTGTGCCGGACGCAGACGTTCTGGGCGTATTTCCGCGGCATGACCTCCCTGCTGGACTACCGGCTCTGCGGCGGTACGTTCCTCACGCAGAACCTGGTCAGCAGGCACGAGAAGGAAGTGCTCGGAAGCGGGTTCGACCGGTTCATGTCCGTGCTGCTGAACGGCGTCGGCAAGCTCCTCGGCTTCTGACCCTGCATTCTTTTCGTTTCCTGACAAAAGAAATGCCACCTACTGAAAAATGATATTTCGTCTTGACGGCTGGACCAATGTCTGCTATATTATATTATATTATTCCTTTTTATGTGAATCCTTATCCGATATTACGAAGGACGAAAGGCTATGATCATCTCTTGTTTTCCTAGTGAAAACGTCTGGCTGGTTTGTTCCGGTGAGACTTTGACCGGGCTGATAGTCCGGTTCATGAATCTTGTCCGCGGGCTTTGTCTGGCGGCTTTTACAAACGAAAAAAAAGATCCCGGGGCGACTTGTCCGGGGAGATATGATGGATTGGATCGTGTGTCCGTTTCCGGGGATCCCCCTGGAAACACTCGGCTGTTGTGGCCTGATTTAATGCGGATAGTCGCCATGACTGGAATCGTCGGCTACCATCTGCTCGGAATCTTCCCGGGGCTGAAAACGACTGTTTTTCTAGGGGTGTTTACGGAGTTCGGCACCATGGTATTCGTTTTTTTGGCAGGTTTTTTTGCTGTTGACAGAAAAGGACGTACTATCGGTCAGTATTACAAAACGCGTTTTCTTTCCATTCTGCTGCCTTATCTTGAGGTTTCTCTGCTTCTGCTGGCCGCGAAATGTGTCACGGAGGGTGCCCCCCAAGATGTTTTCCTATGGCTGTTGCAGAATCTCCTGACGGGCGGAGCTGCCCCGACGCTTTGGTTTGTTCCCATGATTGCGGTCTTTTTCCTGTTTGCACCATTTTGGACGTGGATTCCGCAGAAGATTCGCCTGATGCTGTTGGGGGTGGGGTTGATTGTCTGTGTCGGCTTGCTGGAGCGGGGCATGTATATGGAATTAGGGAAAAACTCCATGTATTTCGTATGTTATTTTCTTGCCGGGATGGAGAGTTATCTGCATCGGTCGACCTTTGAATCGTTTGTCGCGAAAGCGTTCCCGGTCTTTTGCATTCTATTTCCTTTGAGTTTGGTTCTGCTGTACTTTTGTTTCGAATCACAGGTTATGACGCTTGCCAAGTTATTGTATTCCCTGGTCCTCATCGGGGCTTCAATCCGGTTTTTTCCTGCTGACGCAGGTGGTGTTTATTCCCAGGGGGGCTTCCGGCGGGTCTTCCCCGGCGGCATCGGTCGGACTGCCGCTGCTGTTTCAGGCTGCTGCTATACCGTCTATCTCATTCACAATACTTGGATCGGGCAGATCGTTGTTCCTGTTTCTCAAAGGATTCCGAGCCGGTTCCTTCATTTGCCCCTGTTTATCATCCTGACGGTGCTGACCATGATCATCCTCGTCTGTCTTGTTTTAACGGCGAAACGTCTTCTCATTCTTGTGGGAATCAAAAAAACGCGTTTTATCATCGGGGCCTGAGCCTGTTGGCTTGCCGAAGGTGGCGCCGAATAAGATCCGTCAGCGGAGGAAGGACCCGTAGCCGGCGAGTCCGGCGAGGATGCCGGAGACGATCTTGTTCTGGTATTCGGCCGAGACGATCTTCTTGAGTTCGGCTTCATTGGAGAGGTAGCCGACCTCCACCAGCACTGCCGGGCAGGAGGCGTTTCCGATCACGTAAATGGCCTGATGCCGGGTGCCCCGGTCGATGCCTCCCGTCGCCGCGACCATGCCCTTCTGGATTTCGTACGCGAGGCGCGAACTGTTCGCGTCGAACTCGTTGGCCGACTGCTT
>JAFYBD010000183.1 GCA_017540385.1 Lentisphaeria bacterium | reverse complement strand
CGGGCAGGAGGCGTTTCCGATCACGTAAATGGCCTGATGCCGGGTGCCCCGGTCGATGCCTCCCGTCGCCGCGACCATGCCCTTCTGGATTTCGTACGCGAGGCGCGAACTGTTCGCGTCGAACTCGTTGGCCGACTGCTTTTCGGTCTTGACCTTGGAGCCCTTGGTCTCGGTCCCGCCGACGGGCACCGCGCGGTAGGTTTCGATTCCGGCCGGGGTCTTGTTCGTGGACGAATTGCAGTGGATCGAGATATACAGGTCGGGCTTGTATTTCCTGCACAGCGCGGCGCGGTCCTGAAGCGTGGGATAGGTGTCTCCGGTGCGGGTCATGATGACGCGGAACCCGAGTTTTTCCAACTGGGTCTGGAGCCGTTTCGCGATTTGCAGCGTGTAGACTTTTTCCTTGTGGTTTCCGTTCATGGCGCCGGGGTCGCTGCCGCCATGGCCCGCGTCGATCATGATGGTCTTCATCCCCAGCTTGACCGCCGTCTTGCTCCGCATGAGCGGGTCGAAAACGGTCAGGAAATCGACTTCGGAGATGTACGGGTCGCTTTTCTTCAGGATCATCGGGTACAGGAAATGCACCTGCACGCCGTTCACGGTCCCCTCGCGGTAGGTAGCGGAGATGACGGCCTTGCGCGTCTTGTCGTGCAGGACCGCCCCGGAGATCTTGTCGTTCTTCTTGGTGTAGGCGAACGTGAGGCCGTAGTTGACGGCCACGTCGCGCAGATGCACGTAGCGGACCTTGTCCTGCGTGATCCTGCGCAGTTTCATGGTCGCGACGTCCTTGTCGGGCGGGACCGACGTCTGAGCCGCCGCGGCGGCTTTCTTCTTCGCGTCGGCGGCCTTCTGCGCCGCGATGGCCTTCTGAATGGCCTGGGCGCGTTCGATCGCCAGCTGGCGCTGTTTCTGAATTTCCTCCGCGGTAAGCGGTTTCGACGCCACCGGGTCGGCCTTCGCGGGCGGCGGATTGGCCGTGGTCGTCCCGGCGGCCGCTTCGGCCTGGGCTTTCGCCGCCGCTTCCGCCTGCGCCTTGGCGGCGGCCTCCGCTGCCTCCTGCTGACGGCGCACGAGGTCGGCGCGGTACTTCTCCAATGCGGCGCGTTCGGCCGCGAGCTGGGCTTTCATCTTTTCCAGACGGGCGCGTTCGGCGGCGATTTCCTCGGCCGTGGGCAGTTTGCCCGCTTCGGCCGCAGAGACCGTGTTTTGGATCGCCGTCGCGGCCTCTTTGACCTGGGCGGAGACGTTCGGCAGCGGCACGTCCGTCACCGTCTGCGCGTAGGAATTCGCTGCAGACACGATCAGGCATGCCGTCAGAAGACAGGAGAAACGCAGTCGATTCGTCATGTGGTCACTTCTCCTCATGGGTAGCGGGTTTCGGTTCAGAGGAATCGGACTTGGTCTCGACCTTTTCCGCCGAACCGGCGGGTTTTGTCTGCACGCGGATGCGTTTCGCCGGGGGTTCCGACAGCAGTTCGTTCAGCCCGGTCTTCAGCAGGAAGACGCGGCCGTTCGCGGTCCTCTTCTCGTATTCGGCGCGGGAGCCGAGCTGTTTCAGGCGGTGTTCGAACGCGTCGTCCGGCTCGCCGATCTGCCGCTTCACGTTCTCCGGGTCGAACGTCACGGTCATGCGCCCGGCGTACACGTCGGTCCCGGCCTCTTTCGAGGCTTCGTCGAGCTTGGCGAATTCGATCAGGTATGCGAACCCGTCGGCCATGACCGTCTGGAAGACGTCGTTGTATTTGAGGTCGTCGGGCGGATTCGCCACCAGATCGACCGAGAACGGCGTCGCGAGCGCGGAGAATTTCTGCGTGAACGCCTCCATGTCGAGTTCGCCCTGCGGATAGATGAGCGTGAACTTGTCCTTTGCGGCCGTCACGAACCAGACCGTCCCGGACGTTTCCGGGTCCGGGCCGTTCCGCTGGAACCGCGCGTACGTCGGGCTCTCGGGCTTCGACAGGAACAGCGGCTCCAGCCACTGGCGCGGATTCGGCACGCAATGTTCGAACACCCGCGAGATCAGGAAGACCCTGCTGGTCGCGTCCGGGTACCACACGCGCACGTAGCGTCCGTCGTAGCCCTGGATCGCGAGGTTGCCGATGCGGTCGGCGGCGAGGCGCGTGTGGCCGCGTCCGAGCATCATCCGCAGGAGTTCCGCGCCCTTTCCGTCGCGGAGCACGACCAGGATGCCTTCGGAGTTTTTGGACGAGGAGGCGCTTTCCTCCTTCGTTTCGAGGTTCAGCTCGCGGATGTCCTCTTCGCCGGAGATTTCGAGTTCCTTGAGAGGCGCGATCTTCGCGAGACCCTCGAGCAGTTCGGCCACCTGCGCGGACGCCGCCTGCGCGTCGTCGCGCTCTTTGACCGCCCAGTATTGGCCGTCCGGCACGAAGTCGAGCGTCGTTTTCTGCGTGCGCCAGAAGATTTCGACGGACCGGACGTCCTCGGAGCGGAACTGGGGCATGGCGAGGCGGTCGGACGCCGCGCCGGAGAACGAGTCGCGGCGGAGTCTGAGCTCGGAGACGATCGCGAGGGCCGTCACGGCCGCGAGGAAGAGGATCAGGATGACTTTCTGCTTTTTCATGCGGTGCGTCTCCTCCATTTGAGCTTGCGGCCGATGCCCCAGGCGATGCCGAAGAGGACCACGAAGGCCGGGATGAGCACGATGTTGATGAACCGCACCGTGTTGTTGATATGGTCCAGGTCCTGCCGCAGCTGGAGCCGGATCTCACGGATTTCGCGTTTGCACGCGGCGTCCTTCTGTTCGTAGGTGTTCAGCAGTTCGCGCTGGTCGTCGGTCAGACGCGCCGCGCCGCCGCTCACGATCAGCTGTTTGCGGATGGATTCCACGCGCTGCTGGAGCCGCATGGACTCCTCGGCGATGGCCAGGATGCGGTCCTTGAACGCCAGGTCGGCTTTCATCTGGCTTTCGTTGATGCGGGTGAGGGGACGCGACATCGGGATGCGGCTGCGGAGCGAGGAGAGCCGGCCGGCTCCGCAGAGCGATTCCACCACGTTCTCCATGAGCGTGATGTTGTCGTTGCTGCGGACCACGATGGTCTGCCCGAATTCGTCCTTGGCCTGCGCCACGCAGGCGTCGTGGAACAGCATGTCGGAGTCGCCGAAGAGGTAGACCTCGCCGGGCTTCGCGCCTTCCTCCAGCCCGTATGCGCTCGGGAACTGCCCGGTGATGTGCATCAGCAGGTCGAGCCGGTCTCCGGCTCCGTGGCCGGGCGCAGCGAAATCCGCCAGGATCTTCTCCGGCTGCTCCTCCACGTCGGCGGGCATGCTGAAATCGGTCGTGTACACGAGCGGCTCGAATGTGAGGCTCTTCGGCGGATTGCGCAGATCGAAGAACCCGGCGTAGTTCATGCGCAGCGACGTGAGGCCGCCGGTGATCGGGCTCCCCCGGTCGATGCCGGCCTCGGTGATGCACAGCGCCGTCGGAATCGTCCGGCGGACGCCGCTCTTGTCGAGCTGGTCGTACTTGAAATTCATGTCGGCGGCGAGTTTCGACGGCGAATACCGCACGCCCCACGTGGTCAGGAGCGGTTCGAGCGTGGAGTCCGTCATCTGGACGTAGCTGTAATCCTTCTGCGCCGAGGCGAGCGCATACGCAGACAGCGGATCGACGAACACCGCCAGGCGGCCGCCCTTCACCAGATACGCGTCGATGGCCTCGAGCGTCCGCGGATCGAATTCGTGCGGATGCACCACCAGCAGCGCGTCCAGCCCTTCCGGGATCTCCTTCACGTCCGTCGGGATGGTCGCGAGCGTGTAGTCCTTGTCAAGTTCGGTGAAGAGATACCACGCGGCCGCTCCGGAGCTGCCTGTCTGGGGCGAGGGCGCGCGCCCGAGCACGGGGAACGGGCACATCACGCCGACCACGGGGCGTTTCGGGTTCTGCGCGTGCATCACGCGCCGCAGGAGTTCGTATTCGAGCATGGATTCGTTCTTCGGGGAGAGGAACGGGATCGGCAGGCAGAGCTGACCGGCTGACACGGTCATGCCCAGGAAGAACCGGTCGCCGCCGGCGTTCTTTGCGGGCTGAAGCCCCTCGATGATCGCGGCCTCCTCCTCGCGGGTATCCGCGCCGGGGGTGACGATTTCGAGCGAAACGCGTCCCGCCGCCTCCTTTTCAAACTCGCGCAGGAGCCATTTCACGCGTTCGGCGTAGCCCAGCAGGTCCTTCGGGGTGTCCGCGCCCGGGGGCGACGCGTACAGCCGGACCGTCACATGGCGTTCCAGCGAACGTGCCAGCGCCTTCGCTTCCGGCGACAGCGAATACGCCCGGTCGGCCGTGCAGTCGATGCGGATCCGGAACGCCTCGGCCGTGAGCGCAAGGCAGATGAAGACGTACACGGCGATCACGAACGACAGCGCCGTCGACAGCACGTTCTTCCACGTGTAGCGGTCCCGGAGCGCTCCGGGCAGGAAAAGTCCTCCGCCGCCGGATGCCGCGTAGGCCAGCACCGTCCGGGCGAAGTACAGGAAAAGCAACGTGATGAGGATGCTGTAGGTGAGCTCGGAGGTGTCGAAGAGGCCGCGCTGGAACGCCTGATAATGCGGCACCACCGTGCAGTAGGAAACCAGGCGGCAGAGGCTCTCCGGCAGCCACTGGTAGAGCAGGGCCGTCACCCGGTCCCACCCGGTGAACATCAGCAGCGCGCACAGCAGCAGCGCCAGCAGGAAGCTCGCGGTCTGGCTCTTCGACAGCGCGGAGCAGAAACTCGACACGGCGAGGAACGCCGAACCCACCAGCAGGGCGCCCGCATAACCGCAGGCAATGGCCCCGGCGTCGGGTTTGCCGAGGATCGCGATGGTGATCGGGACCGGGAGCGTGAGGGCGAGCGCGAGCGTCACGAGCGCCATCCCCGCCAGATATTTGCCGAAGACGAGCTCCCACAGGGAAACCGGATACGACAGCGTGAGCTCGAACGTGCCGACGCGGCGTTCCTCCGCCCACAGCGGCATGCCCAGCGCAGGCATTAGGAACATGAAGAGCCACGGCATCCAGTTGAAGAACGGACTGAGCTCGGCCTGCCCGAGCGCGAGGATGTCGCTGAAGACGAATGTGCAGACGTTCGCCATCACGAGGAAGATCACGAGGAAGACCCAGGCGGCCGGGGACGCCAGGCTCGCGAAGAACTCGCGCGACGCCACTGCGAAGATTCTGCGGAGCGAAGCCGTCATGCCTGTTCCCCCTCGGTCATGTGCGCGAAGAGGCCCGCCAGGTCCGTGCCGAGCGCGTCGGCCTTCGCGCGGAATTCGCCGGTCGCGCCGTCGAACAGCGTCTTGCCGTGCCGGATCAGGAAGACGCGGGAGCAGACGGCGTCCACCTCCTCCAGGATGTGCGTGGAGATGATGATCGCGGTGTTCTCCCGCAGCGACAGGATGAGCTCGCGGATCTGGCGTTTCTGGTTCGGGTCCAGCCCGTCGGTCGGCTCGTCCATGATGAGCGCCTTCGGGTCGTGCAGGATGGACTGCGCCAGGCAGACGCGGCGCTTGTAGCCCTTCGAGAGCGATTCGATCTCCTGACCGGCCGCTTCCGCGAGGGCGCAGCGTTCGATCGCGCGGTCCACGCGCCGGGCGAGTTCCTTCCCGCCGAATCCGTGCAGACGCCCGGTGTAGGCGAGGAACGCGCGCACGGTCATGGTCATGTGCAGAGGGGCGTTCTCGGGCAGGAACCCGATCCGGGATTTTGCGAGACGCGGCGCGGCCTCGACGTCGATGCCGTCGATCCTGACCGTCCCGGCGTAGGGAGGCATCACGCCGCTGATCATTTTCATGGTCGTGGTCTTGCCCGCGCCGTTCGGCCCGATGAAGCCCAGCACGTCGCCCACGTCCACGTGGAGCGACAGGTCGTCGACCACCAGCCGGGTTCCGTAACGTTTCGAAAGATGTTCCGCTTCAATCATCATGGTGCCGGGTCTCCGCGAAGATCATCTGGTGTCGCGCGCAAGTTCGCTGTCCTGGAAGAGGAAGAACGCCCAGCCGATCCAGGTCGCGCAGTAGAAAACCGAATAGAGCGCCGTCCAGACGAAGTACGACGCCGGGATGTGGATGCGGTTCGACAGCACGTCCGCCATCCAGAAAAGCTGCCAGTTCGGCACCAGCGACGTGCAGAGGAGCGCGAGGGTCGACCCCGTCCCGAAGACGTTCGCCGCGAAATAATGCAGCACCATGCCGAGCAGGAAGAGCACGAGGCAGACCATCAGGTTCCCCACGATCTCCATCTTCATGGCCAGCGCCGAGCTCACGATGCCCATGATCCATACGGCGAAGAACAGCATGCACAGTGCCGGCAGCAGGATGTCCGCCGCCATGAAGCTTTCCTTGTCCGCCAGAAACACCTCCGACAGCGACGACGCCCGGATGCGCTGCGCCACGGCCGCCACAATCGGATAGATCAGCGCCATCGCGAGCACGGCGTTCGACGAGAACGACTTCTGCGAGATGAAGTTACGCACACCCCCGTAGATCGCGGCGATGCAGATGGTGCCGAAATACCACATGAGCAGCGGCTTGCTCTGGTGGAACTGCTCCTTCGCGACCAGCACGGACAGCCACGTCGCGGCGTTGCAGATGAAGACGAACAGCGTCAGCGACGCCAGGATCCCGCACATCTTCGCGATCACGAAGGAAAAACGCGACACAGGTTTCGACATCAGGAGCAGGACCGTGCCGTTCTTCATCTCGCGGCTGATGGTCCGGGCGGAACACAGCACGGCCGCGAAGAGGCCGAAGAGCATCGTGGTCGCCATCGAGCTGTCGCAGACCAGACGGATCTGCTGCCGGAAGACGAACATCGAGAAATACGGGAACAGCCCGATCATGATCAGGGCCGCCAGGAGCATCAGGTAGAACACAGGTTCCCGCAGGCACTCCCGGCAGGCGTTCATGGCGAGTCGGAAGAACGTGAACATCCGCGCTCACTCCTTCCCGGGCTTGTCCTGTTCCTGAAGGAATTCGAGGTAGTGTTCGGACACGTCGGTCTTCTTTGTCCTGCGGAAGAACTCGTCCAGGCGGACGGCGTTCAGCTTCCACTCGGAGTCGTCGAATTCGACCTTGCGGATGTTCTCCGGCACGGCCAGGCGGTAGACCGGATTGATGTAGGAGTCGTCGCCGAGGATGATGACCGTCTCGGGGCGGAGGTAGGCGATGAAGCGCGACAGCTGAACGGCCGGGAACGCCACTTCGAGTTCGTCGGAGGATTTCTTCCCGCCGCTGAAATACAGCTGGTCGTCCTTCGACGGCTTGCCGGAGTCGGACGGCAGCAGGATGTACGGGACGTCGAAGTCGGAGCGCAGATACTCGGCGATCACCTTCCGCGGGATGCGGTAGTTCGCGACGATCACGAGGTACGGGATCGGTTTGTGCTTGCGGTAACCCCAGAACGGTTCCTTCTTCGCGGGCTTGATGACGTCCGCTTCGTCGTCGGCTTCGATGTATTTGTCCTTGATCTCGTCGAACTCTTCGGCGGTGATGCGTCCGGCCTCGTAGTCCTGCTGGGCCAGCTCGAGCCGCTGCTCGCGCGCGTTCAGGAGTTGCAGTTTCTTGTCGGCGAGGAGTTCCTCGGTTTCCGGGGTCGGGACCTCGGCCAGAATGGCGGTGTACTGCGTCAGGAACTCGATCAGGCAATCCAGTTCGTCCGTCGTATACTCATCGCCGAATTGGTCGCCGGACGCGACCACGGCGAGGGCGTCGCTGCTGGCGATGAGGTTGGCGGACATCGCGTCGATCTCGGCGCGTTTGTCCTCGGTGAGCTCGGCGTCGGCGATTGCCTTGGCGAGTTCCGGGAAACGCACCTCGAACGAATTGGCTTTGGCCTCTGCTTCTGCTTCCTTTTTGGCCTTTTCCTCAGCAGCCTTTGCTTCGGCGGCGGCTTTCTCGGCGGCGGCCTTGGCCTCGGCGTCTTTCTTCGCCTTTTTTTCGGCGGCGCCCGTGGTGGCTCCCTGGGAGTAGACCTTGTCGGTGACGACGGCCTTTTGGGCTTCGGTTTTTTCGGCGGCGGCCTTAGCTTCCTGCTTGACGGCATCTTCCTGCTGCGCGGCCGGGACGGCCGCCGGTTTTTTGTCGTCCGCGAGGTCGTCTGCGAAAGAGGAAGCGCTGAGCGCGAGGAGGATCATGCAAAGGGGTACTGCGGAGTATTTCGGGAGGTTCATCGTCTGGTCTCCATGGTTTTTTGAGAAGAAAAATGAAAAAACATGAGGAATGGATTTGCGAAACGAATTTCACTGATTATATTTTAAACACAAAATCAAAAAAATCAAATGAAAGAACGCCATGGCTCCCATTTTTTTTCAAACTTTTCCGGAAAAACCCTCCGCCGCCATCTTCCTGAGCGGGACGGGGACGAACGCCGCCAAGCTGCTTGAGGGCTGGCGGTCGGGCGAATACCGCGGCTGGACCCCCCGCGTGCTGGTCACCGACAAGCCGGAGACCAGCCGGGCGCGTTCGCTCGCCGACGAATACGGTCTGCCGCTCGTGGAACACGACATCGCGAAGTTCTACCGCGAACGCGGTCTGGAGAAGATCGCGCTGACCTCGGAACGTGCCCTGGAAGTCCGCGAGGAGTGGACCGGGGCGATGATCCGTCTGCTCGCGCCGTACCAGGTGCAGTTCGGTATCCTCGCCGGGTTCGTGCCGCTCTCGAACATCACCTGCGTCCTGCCCTGCCTGAACGTCCATCCCGGCGACCTCACGCTCGAGGAGGACGGGCGGCGTTATCTGGCCGGGCTCCAGCGTCTCCCGGTCGAGACCGCGCTGCTTCGCGGTCACACCCACCTCAGGAGCAGCGTCATCATCGCGCAGGCGTTCACCGGCGGAGCCAAGGAGATGGATTCCGGCCCCGTGCTCGGCGTGTCCGCCCCGGTGGCCGTCGACCTCGCAGGCGCGACCCTCGACGAGCTGAAAGCCTGTCAGGCGGCCCGTCAGGGCAAAAAGCCCGCCGAATACCGCGGCGACCTGCTGATGCAGGCGGCGGAACGCAACCTCGAGAACCTCAAGGAGCACGGCGACTGGGTGGTCTTCCCCCGCGCCGTCGACGATTTCGCCCGCAATAAATTCGCGCTCGCCCCGGACGGCGCGCTGCTCTACGAAGGCGTCCCGGTGAAGACGGTCGAGTATTCGGAGTCGGCCGCGCCCCGTCCGATCCCGCTGTGAGCATTTTGTAAGCATTTTTAAGGGAAAACACCCGCACATCCGCTTGTAAAAATGTGTTTGCGGGTGTATTGTTATATTTTGACAACATACAAGGAGACCGTCATCCTATGATCCAGACAGCAGCTCAGCTTCGCGAAAAATACCTTCAGTTCTTCCAGTCGAAAGGTCACGCCGTCATCCGCAGCGCCTCGCTCGTGCCGGACAACGACCCGACCGTGCTCTTTACCACCGCCGGGATGCACCCGCTGGTGCCGTATCTCCTCGGCGAGAAGCACCCGCAGGGGACCCGCCTGACCGACGTGCAGAAGTGCATCCGCACCGGCGACATCGACGACGTCGGCGACGCCGTGCACCTCACGTTCTTCGAAATGCTCGGCAACTGGTCGCTCGGCGACTACTTCAAGAAAGAGGCCATCGCCTTCAGCTACGAATTTCTCACCTCCCCCGACTACCTCGGATTCCCGCTCGAAATGCTCGGCTTCACCGTGTTCGCGGGCGATCAGGACGCCCCGTTCGACGAGGAGGCCTATAATGAATGGCGCAAGCACGGCGTGAGCGAAAAGCGCATTGCCAAACTCCCGAAGAAGGACAACTGGTGGGGCCCCGCAGGCATCACCGGCCCCTGCGGCCCGGACACCGAGTTCTTCTACTGGACCGGCCCGAAGCCCGCGCCCGAGGTCTTCGATCCCTCCGACAAGCGCTGGGTAGAGATCTGGAACAACGTCTTCATGCAGTATTTCAAGCAGGCCGACGGCACGTTCACCGCGCTCGCGCAGAAGAACGTCGACACCGGCATGGGCCTGGAACGCGTCACCGCCATCCTGCAGGGCAAGGACAACTGCTACGAGACCGAGCTCTTCACCCCGATCTTCGCCAAGCTCGACGAAATCCGCGGCACGACGCACGAGCCCGGCGCCCAGCGCACCGCCCCCGAACGCATCGTCGCCGACCACATCCGTGCCGCCGTCTTCATCATCGCCGACGGCGTGCTGCCGGACAAGAACGGCCGCGAGTACGTGCTCCGCCGCATCATCCGCCGCGCCATCCGCGAGGGCAGCAACAACCTCGGCATCAGGGAAGCGTTCACCGCGAAGATCGCCGACGTCGTGATCTCCATCATGGGCGGCTTCTACCCCGAACTCGTTGCCCAGCGCGACACCATCCTCGCCGAGCTCAACCGCGAGGAGGAGACGTTCCAGCGCACGCTCGAACGCGGCACGCGCGAATTCGAAAAGATGGTCGCCCGCGTGCCCGACTTCGTGACGAACAAGGTCATTTCCGGCAAGAACGCGTTCAACCTGTACGAGACCTACGGGTTCCCGATCGAGCTCACGGTCGAAATGGCGAAGGAGAAGAACTTCACCGTCGACATGAAGGGCTACGAGGAAGCCCGCCAGAAACACATCGCCGACTCCCAGACCGCCGAGAAGGGCCAGAACAAGGGCGGCCTCGCCGACCACTCCGAAGCCTCCGCCGAACTCCACACCGCTACACATCTGCTCCACAAGGCCCTCCGCCTCGTGCTTGGCGACCACGTGGCCCAGCGCGGCTCCAATATCGACGGCGTGCGCCTCCGCTTCGACTTCTCCCACCCCGAGAAGATGACGCCGGAACAGCTCGCCGAGGTCGAACGTATCGTGAACGAGCAGATCAAGGCCGACCTCCCGG
>JAFYBD010000182.1 GCA_017540385.1 Lentisphaeria bacterium | reverse complement strand
GGCGGCTTTTCGCGTCTGGACAAAGTCCAACTGGTAAGATTTTCGGTGGTTACCTTCAGGTAGCCACGCTCAAATCTTCCTGCATTGGTCTTTTTGCCCATTCGCTGAAAATCCATCCGATCGAATTTTTAGAGATACCCTAATTACCCGAAAAGGTTAGAAAGGAAATAACCCATGTCCATGTTCGGTTCATTCGGACAGCTCGCCGGAATGATGAAGGATTTCCAGGCGCTCAAACAGAAAATCGAAGTCATGAAGCAGGAGCTCGCGCAACTGGAGTTCCGCGGCGTCAGCCAGGACGGCACCGTCACGGCGGTCGTCACCGGCGACTGCTTCGTGCGCTCCATCACCAGCACCACGTCCAGCCCCGATCCCAAGTCCACCGCGGAAGCCGTGAACCAGGGGATCGCGCAGGCGAAGAACGCGATTTCGCAGAAGATATCCGAGGCCACCGGCGGACTGCCGATGCCCGGCCTCTTCTGAGGTTATTTGAGGAGCCCGCGAGATGTACGCGCAGCCGTGGCCGGAACCTCTGGCCGAACTCATCGAACTGCTGAAGAACCTGCCCGGCGTGGGGAAACGCTCCGCCGAGCGCATGGCCCTCGCGCTCTATCTGTGGGACCCGGCGAAACTCGAATCGCTCGCCGGCAACCTCGCGTCGCTCCACACGCGCATTCATCCGTGCCCGGTGTGCGGCAATCTCTCCGACGCGCCAGACGGCGGCCCCTGTTCGATCTGCAGTTCGCCGGTCCGCGACCAGTCCATCATCTGCGTGGTGGAGGATGTGGCGCAAATCCATTCGCTGGAGTCGGCGGGCGTCTATAAAGGCGTTTATCACGTGCTCGGCGGACGCATCGCCCCGCTCGAAGGCAAGTTCCCGGAGTCGCTGTCGATCCCGCAGCTGGAATCTCGTGTGTCCGCCGGGGGGTTCCGCGAAATGATCCTCGCGCTCAGCCAGGATATCGAGGGGCAGGCCACGGCGGTCTATCTCGCGAACAGGTTTCAGGGGCGCGGATTCGCCATCACGCGTCCGGCACGCGGGCTTCCCGCGGGGTCGGATTTGATCTACGCCGACGCCGCCACCATCGCGCTCGCGCTGGATGCGCGGACGACGCTGGAGCAGGGCGCAGGCGAACAGGAGGACAAATGATGACGAAGCGATACGACGGCGGATCCGTCCGTGTGGCGTTGATCCAGGACACGGCCCCGGCATCCATTCAGGAGGCGCGCGAACGCCTCGCGGAACGCGTCCGTGAAGCCGCGGCAAACGGCGCGCAGATCATCTGCATGCAGGAGCTTTTCCAGACCGAGTATTTCTGCTGGAAACAGGACCCGGATTTCTTCAACCTCGCGGAACCGATCCCGGGGGAGGGGACGGAATTCTACGCCGCGCTCGCGAAACGGTACGGCGTGGTGATCGTGGGGTCGTTCTTCGAGAAACGCGCCCCGGGGCTTCACCACAACACGGCCGTCATCTTCGACGCCGACGGCTCCACGGTCGGAATCTACCGCAAGATGCACATCCCGCAGGACCCGGGATTCGAAGAGAAGTTCTATTTCGCGCCCGGCGACGGGCCGTTCCGCGCGTGGGATACGGCGTTCGGCCGGATCGGCGCGGTGATCTGCTGGGACCAGTGGTACCCGGAATCGGCGCGTCTGACCGCGCTCGACGGGGCGTCGATCATCTTCTGCCCGACCGCGATCGGGACGATCGAATCGGAGCCCGACGACCTGATGCTCAAACAGCGTCACGCATGGCTCACGGTCCAGCACGGGCATGCAGTCGCGAACGGATGTTTCTTCGCGGCCGTGAACCGGGTCGGGACCGAACACGGCACGCGGTTCTGGGGGTCGTCCTTCGTGTCGGATTTCTACGGCGAGGACATCGCCGCCGGATCCATGGACAAACCGGGGATCGTGTACGCCGACTGCGACCTGAAGGCGATGGAGGAGCACCGTCGCATGTGGCCCTTCTTCCGCGACCGCCGGATCGACGCCTACGGGCCGATCCTGAAGCGTTTCGGGGAGTGAACCATGCCCGGCGCGACCTCGTGGAAGACGCTCCGCAGGGACGGCTTCACCATGCCTGCCGAATGGGAGGAACAGCGCGCCGTGCTCTTGTCGTGGCCGCTGAATCCCGTGACGTGGGAGGACCGCCGCGAAGCGCTTGAGAAGACGTTTGCCGGATTTGCCGCGGCCATCTCGCATTTCGAGGACGTGAAGATCGACTGCGTCGCGTCGGAACAGCCCCGCGTGCGGAAGCTCCTCTCGGAAGCCGGAAGCGATTTCGCGCGGATCGAATTCCTCGACGTGCCGACGGATGACGCCTGGTGCCGCGACCATGGCCCCGTATGCCTCGTGAACCGCACCGACGGACGGCGCATCCTGAACCATTATATTTATAACGCGTGGGGCGGGAAGTTCCCGCCGTGGGACAAGGACGCCGCCGTACCGGGACGCGTCGCCGGGCTGCTCGGATACGACCGCTGCGCCGTGCCGATGATCTGCGAGGGCGGGGCGCTCGAGACGAACGGCTGCGGGCTCCTGATGACGACCGAATCCGTGATGCTGAACCCGAACCGAAACGTCGCGATGTCGCGCGCGGAGATCTGCGACATGCTGACCGAATCGCTCGGCATGGACGAGATCCTGTGGCTGAAAGGCGGGCTCTTCTGCGACGATACCGACGGCCATATCGACACGCTCGCGCGTTTTACCGCCCCGGATACCGTGCTCGCATGCACGGCCCCGGAGGACTCCCCGAACGCCCCGATGCTGAACGACAACCTCCGCCGTCTGAACGAGTACCGGTCGCGTCTCGGACGCAGTTTGAACGTGATCCCGCTGCCTTTGCCCGATCCCGTATCGCCCCCGGACGGCTGGCGCGAGGAAACGCTCCCCGCGTCGTATGCGAATTATCTGCTCGTGAACGGCGCGGTACTCGTGCCGTCCTACCGCCAGGACCGCAACGACGCGCGCGCCGCAGCCATCATCGGAGAAGCGTTCCCGGGGCGCGCGGTGATACAGATCGACTGCGCGGACATCATCCTCGAGGGCGGAGCGCTGCACTGCCTGTCGCAGAACCTCTTCTGATCGACTCCATCCTTCCGGAAAGAAAACCGCCTCCGCGCTTTTTCGGCGATCGGAGGCGGTTGTTTTATCTACGGATTAACGTTGCGGATCAGCGTCCCTCGGGGACCAGGATGGCCGCGTGATAGACGGATGCGGTCGGGCCGGATCCCGCCACAGGCTGGAACCGGATCGTGACGTATTCCTTATCCTTCGTGAGGTCTGCCGGGATGGGGTATTCCTG
>JAFYBD010000181.1 GCA_017540385.1 Lentisphaeria bacterium | reverse complement strand
GGAAAGAACCCCCCCCGCGGGGCGGAAGACCGTCCGCAGGGGGTGCGGCGGCGCCGATGATGGTGCGCGGACGCCGCCTGTGCTGTGCCGGACGCGGGGAAGTCGGTCCGGCGCGGATCAATTCAATGGCGCATTACTTCGCCTTTTTCGCGGTTTTCTTCGCTGCGGCTTTCTTCGCCGGAGCCTTCTTCGCGTCGGCCTTCTTCGCGTCGCCTTCCTTCGCGGCGGCCTTGGAGTCGGCTTTCTTCGAAGACTTCGCGGCCTTCTTCTCCTCGTGGCAGCAGCAGTCGTCGTCATGGCAGCCGCAGGAGTCGTCCTCCTCGTCGAGTCCGAGCAGACGGATCACGTCCTCGTCGTTGTTGAGCTCGGTCGGCTCGATTTCGGCGGCGGTCCAGTATTCGGAGTGGGTGACCTCGTCGCCGGGCTCGAGGATGGCGAGCGGACCGAGGGTCTCGAGTTCGAGGTAGCCGCCCTCGGTGTAGACTTCGACGGAGCTGCCGAGGTCGGGATACTCGTTTTCGTCGAAATACTGGAACTGCTTGATGAACGCGACGTCCTTGTTGATGTACGCGCACCAGCCCTCGGCGGAGTTGAGGCCGATCTTGGTCGGCGCGCCCTTCGCGGTCTGCTTCACGAGCACGAATTCGTCGCCGTAGACGAACCGGGGATCGGAGGGACGGGCATACGGCCAGAAGTTCACGGAGCGGTTCGGGACAAGTCCCTCGGGGCCGTGGTTCATCGGCAGGATGGCGGTGCCGCCGGGCATGAGCTGGGTGATGCCCCACGCGGCGGCTTCGATGTCCCAGAGGCCTTCGTTGCGGATCTGGTGTTCGATGCGGAAGGAATTGTTGCCCTCGGGATAGACGTTGACGGTCTTCACGATGCCGGTGAGCTCCTCGCGCGGGGCCATGAAGGAGACGCCGCCGTCGCGGAGTTCGGCCACGACGACTTTGCGGCTGTCGGGGCAGTAGGAACGCACGCTGTCCTCCGGGGCGTGCCAGATGCGGTGGCCGCCGTAATTGGACCAGACGGACTGGTTGGACGTGCCGAGAAGCTTCTTGTCGAGGTAAAGGAGATTCGCGCCCTTGCCGAGGAACGCGCCCACGATGCGGGGGCCGATCTCGGTGGTCACGACGATACGGAAATCGCCGTTGGTGAGTTCGATGCAGTTTTTCCAGCCCTGGAAAGCGATCTTTTTGATCTTCATACGGTTAAGTCTCCTTTATGTTGAGGGGGTTATACGGAACGGTCGAGCAATGTGGCAACGAGCGCGTCCAGCAGGTCGCGCCGGGAGTTCGCGGGGAGGGGCTGCAGCGCGGTCCGGGCGTCGTCGGAAAGTTCGCGGATGCGGGATCGGACGGCGTCGGCGGCTCCGCAGGACGTGAGGAGATCGCGCACGCGGCGGACCTCGTCGTCGCCGTAATGCGGCAGACGCAGGAGGGAATCGAGCTCGGAGCGGCGTTCGTGGGGGAGCCTGCGGAGCGCTTCGAGGTAGAGGAGCGTCGGTTTGGCCTCCTGGAAATCGGAACAGAGCGGCTTGCCGAAGACTTTCTCGTCGCCGAAGACGCCGAGGACGTCGTCCTGGAGCTGGAACGCCCGTGCGAGGCTCTTCGCGTAGCGGGAGAGCGCCCGGAACGGAGCGGAATCGGGTTCGTAAGCGCCGAGCGCGATCGCGGCTCCGCAGTGCAGGGCGAACTCCATGATCGCGCCGGTCTTGCCGTCGATCATGCGGAGCACATCCTCCTCGGTGACGGACGCGGGGTCGAGCAGTTCGAACTGCACGTCCAGCGCTTCGCCGGAGATGAGGCCGCGATTCAGCCTGGTCTGCATGGCGCGGACGAGCGTCAGCGCGAGGGCAGGGGGGACGCCGCGGTCGGCGACGGATGCGAGGCGTTCCACGGCCCAGCCCTGCTGAACGTCCCCGGCGAGGATCGCGAACGATTCGCCGAATTCAGTCGCGCGTTCATGCGGCGCGTTCAGCTCGGATTCGGCGTACTGCCGGAGCGTGACGTGCGTGGTGGGCTGGCCGCGGCGGAGATCGTCGCGGTCGATGATGTCGTCGTGCACGAGCGTCCAGTTGTGGTAAATTTCGAGCGCAACGGCCGCGGGAAGGGCCTGTTCGGGCGCGCCGCCGAAGAGTTCGCACGCCCACAGGACCAGCGCGGGACGGAGGCGTTTGCCCCCGCGGCAGGGATAATCGCGCACGGCCGCGCCGAGGACAGACGGACGGACTTCCTCCGGGAACGTATCGGAATTGAGCTCGTTGCCGACCATGGCGGCCACACGCGCGAGTTCGTCTTTGAACACGGTATTCATCATCTCTCCCGGCCGGCCGGACCGTCGAATCTGGAATCGCTTCCGACAAGCCGTTTCATGGGTGGTTTGTCTCCTGTTTCCATAAAATACACCCGGGAAGGTCGATTTGCAAGCCCTGACGGTAACTATTTGACGGTTTTCCCGCGGAAACTCCGGACGGAGCGGGTCGACCGGGGTAAGGCGTGCCCGGGAACCGGCCGGGAGTTTCGGCGGGACGGGCGTAAAAAACGCGAAAAAACGCCCGAAACGCTCTTGTAATTTCCAGGCAAAAGATATATATTGAGTGAAACGCAGCCGAATGAGAGACGGTTTCCGCCTCAAAACGGCGCAGAGACGACAACACTCCATCAACATACCAAACCCCAAACCAAGTCAGGAAAAAGACCTAAAATGAAAAAAATGGTTCTCATCCTCGCGGCGGCAGTCTCCGCTCTCCTCGCGCTTCCCGAAGCGTACGCGGCGCAGCTCTCCTGCCACAACGTCTTCCAGAACAACATGTGTCTGCAGCGCCGGGCCCCGATCAAGATTTCCGGCAAGGCCGATCCCGGCAAGACCGTGACGGTCACCCTCGAGGGCACCCAGGCCAAGCCCGCCACGGCGAAAGCCGACGCGAACGGCGACTGGGAAGCCAAGCTCGATCCTCAGGAAGCGGGCGGCCCCTACAAGGTGAAAGTCACCGACGGCTCCGACACCATCACGTTCGACAACGTCCTCATCGGCGAAGTCTGGATCTGCGCCGGTCAGTCCAATATGGAACTGCCCGTGAGCACCGGCAACACCATGATCCAGATCAAGAACCACCAGCAGGAAGCCGCGGCGGCCAATTATCCGCGCATCCGCCTGTTCGAAGTGCCGAAGACGAAGGCCCCCGGCGACGAATTCGATGAGATCGTCGGCGCCGGCAGAAACACCGGCATCTGGATGGAATGCAGTCCGCAGACCGTCCCGAACTTCTCCGCGGCCGGCTACTTCTTCGCCCGTCAGCTCCAGAAGGACCTCGACATCCCGGTCGGCCTCATCATGATCGCCTGGGGCGGCGTGAACATCGAGACCTTCATCCCCGACAGCGAATTCGCCAAGCACAACCGCAATGAAGCCAGGCAGATCGAAGAAGCCTTCCTGGCGGGCGCGGCGAACCGAGAGAACGGACAGGCCCGCGGCGGCCAGTTCTCCAGCGAGAAGTTCCCCGGCACCATGTACGGTGCCATGACCCACCCCTGGACCCGGTACACCGTCGGCGGCGTGCTCTTCTACCAGGGCGAATCCAACACCGGCAACACCGATTACTACAACCTCCACAAGATGCTCATCGAAGGCTGGCGCGAGAAGTTCAACGATCCGAAACAGCCGTGGGTGATCTGCCAGCTCGCCGGTTTCGAGCAGTGGACCCCGATGAACCGTCTCCCCGAGGACCAGTGGAAGGGCAAGGCCCCGATGGGCATGAAGGTCGACGGCTGGGCGCTCACCCGCGAAATCCAGGACGAAATGTCCAACATCTATGAAAACGTCAGCAGCGTCCCGCTCATGGACATCGGCGACCAGTCCGACATCCATCCGCGCGACAAGCAGTCCCTCGGCTACCGCCTGGCGAAGCTCGTCGAATGGAAGTATTTCGGCGGCGCACTCGGCGTCGGCCCCGTCTACGACCACATGGACGTCCAGGGCAACAAGTGCATCATCCACTTCAAGAACGTCGGCAAAGGCCTGACCACCTCCGACGGCGAAGCTCCCGGCGCGTTCGCCATCGCCGGCGAAGACGGCAAGTTCGTCTGGGCCGATGCGAAGATCGTCGGCGACACCGTCGAAGTCTCCTCCGCTCAGGTCGCGAACCCCAAGACGGTCCGTTTCGCCTACTGCATGTACCGCGGCGACGTCAATCTCATGAACAAGGACGGCTTCCCCGCCTATCCGTTCCGCACCGACAGGGTGAAGAACGAATACGAGAAGAAGTGATCCTTCGCTCCTGACAACGACCCCGCCGGAGCCCGTCTCCGGCGCGAATCGGACAATCTCCCCCGGCCCGCCTCATCAACGGACCGGGGGTTCTTTCTGCCGTTTGCCGGGGAAAACCGGGGAAAAACGCGGAAAAAAACGGAATTTCGCTTGACAAGTGGAACAAATTGATGTAAGTTGAAGTCAGAGAGAACAGGGCCGGGAGAGTCCGGTCCGCTCCGTGTAACATCAAGAACCAGGAGGTCAGATATGGACATCACTGTAAGCGTGCGTCACTTCGAACTGGATAACGAGGTCCGCGATTATGCCATGAAAGCGGCCGAAAACGCCTTCTCCGAGTTCAGACTGCGGATCAGCAGCGTGAATATCGTCCTCGACTTGCAGAGAAACCTGATCACGGCGCACCTCGACGCGGCCGTGAAGGAACACCCGGTCACCGCTTCCTCCCAGGCGTTCGACAACGTCTACAAGGCCATCGACGAAGTCGTAGCCAAGGCCGAAGCCCAGATGCGGCGTTACCTGGACAAGAAACAGGACCATCGCGCGTCCTCCCGCGGCGAGGAACCCGCGATCTGAGTTTCGCGAAGAGACCGCCCGCGGGCGCAAGTTCGCGGGCTTCACGGCATGATCCGGAGCCATGAAAACCCGGCGCATGCCGTTTCTTTTTTTCATTTTTCGGGCATTTTCGCGGGAAAAGCGGGAAAAAGGGTGAAAAAAGTGGAAAACGAAGTTGTTTTCTCGCGAAAACGTGCTATAGTAACTTTTTCTTCTCTTTTGATTAAGGAAAGGATTTCAGGACCCCATGAAACAGGACACTACGAAACAACTCCAGAAACTTTACGAACAGAACGTGATGAACACCTACGGCACCCCCGGAGTGCTGTTCGTCCGAGGCGGTGGCGTGAACCTCTACGACGCGAACCGCCGCAAGTATCTGGACTTCTCCTCGGGCATTTCGGTTTGCAGCCTCGGCCACTGCCATCCGGCGGTCACGGAGGCGATCTGCCGCCAGGCCCAGACGCTCGTCCACGTGTCCAACCACTTCCTGAACGAAAACATGCCGCGCCTGGCCGAGGTCATCGTGAAGAAGACGTTCGGCAAGGGGCGCGTATTCTTCTGCAACAGCGGCGCCGAGGCGAACGAAGGCCTCATCAAGCTCGCGCGCAAGTGGGGCAGCGAGACCGGACGCAACGAGATCGTGGTCATGGAGAATTCGTTCCACGGCCGCACGCTCGCCACGCTGGCCGCCACCGGCCGTTCCAAGTACCGCGAGGGATTCGGCCCCGACATGCCCGGCTTCAAGTTCGCGAAGTTCAACGACCTCAAATCCGTGAAGAAGGCCGTCGGCCCGAAGACCTGCGCCGTGCTGCTTGAGGCGGTCCAGGGCGAGGGCGGCATCCTGCCCGCCGACGAGGACTTCATCAAGGGCCTCGCGAAGCTGTGCAAGGAAAAAGACGTGCTGCTGATGTTCGACGAAGTCCAGTGCGGCATGGGCCGTACCGGCACTCTCTGCGCGTGGCAGGGCTACGGCGTGAAGCCGGACGCCTTCTCCTTCGCCAAGGCCATCGCGAACGGCATCCCGATGGGCGCGTTCGTCTGCAACCAGCGCCTTTCGAAAGTCCTGACCCCCGGGACCCACGGCAACACCTTCGGCGGCAACGCGCTTGCCACCGCCGCTTCTCTGGCCGTCTTCGAGACGTTCGACCGGGAGCACATCCTGGAGAACGTGCAGGAGATGGGCGCGTATCTGCGCGGCAAGCTCGAACAGTTCGTCGGCAAATACGATTTCGTGAAAGAGGTCCGCGGACGCGGCCTCATGCTCGGGGTCGTGCTCGATTTCCCGGCGAAGGACATCCTCCCCGTCCTGCGCGAGAAGGGCCTCGTCGCCCTGTCCGCCGGGGAAGTGGTCCTGCGTCTTCTGCCTCCCCTGATCGTGAAGCGGGAGGATTGCGACAAGGCCGTCCGCATCATCGGATCGGCGTTCAAGGAATATTCTGCCAAGAAAGGAGGCCGGAAATGATCCGACATCTGCTTACCGGGCGCGAATTCGACCGCCCCGCTCTGGAACAGCTTATTGAAACGACCGCGAAGCTCAAAGCCGGTCGCGGCAAGCCGGGACAGCCCCGTCCGCTCGACGGCAAGTCCATCGGCATGATCTTCTCGAAATCCTCGACCCGCACGCGCGTGTCGTTCGAAGTCGGCATCCACGAGCTCGGCGGCCAGCCGATCTACCTGGACGAGAGCAAGACCCAGATGGGCCGCGGCGAGACGATCGCCGACACAGCCCACGTGCTCAGCCGGTTCCTGCACGGCATCGTGATCCGCACGTTCCGCCAGTCGGACGTGGAGGGGCTCGCGCAGTACGGCTCGATCCCGATCGTGAACGCCCTCACCGACGATTACCACCCCTGCCAGGCGTTCGCCG
>JAFYBD010000180.1 GCA_017540385.1 Lentisphaeria bacterium | reverse complement strand
GTGGTAGCCATCCCCTGCTTCGGGGGCGGATTCACCCGCTCCGTGAACAGGAAAAAGCAACAGTTACCGGTGATATCCCCCAGCAAGATTTCGATGGGGTAGACATTGCCTTCCTTCACTTCGATGACCGTCCCATAGGCCAGGCCGGCCCCGTAGTCTCTGGAGCTGTCTGGGTAAGTGGTCGAAAAAAGCTCCAGCCTGAGCTGCGAATACAGAGGATTTACCTCCGTTTGAATGAGAGAGGAGGAGGGCATCACGCGTTCGATCTTGTTCTTGGTCGGCGGTTTATTCTCCTTCGTTTCGGACAGGGTGGCACGCAGCGTGGAACTCAGCCTCTCACCGAGAGTGGCCGAGAACCGGCCGTAGTCGAATACCAGCTTCTGACCGAACCGGACCACCATGAAATCGTCGCCGAATCCGACGAACCTGAACTGTCCCGTGAACGGGGCCACCACATATCCTGAGTAGACGATGGCTAAGAAATTTGGTTTGACATCCTGCTCGCAGCCGAAATACGAGGGTACCTGAGTGGATGCGAGGGGTTTGACACAGATACATGAGCTCCACAGACGGGTCGATGAACAGTAATAAGCTCTCAAATCGATATAACTCACACGTCCCTTCGCATCGGTGGTCTTCTTCCATTCTCCGTTGACGAAAGACTTCACGATATTCAGAACCGGCGCGACATTATACGAACCTTCCGCAGATATGGAGCAATCATTGTTCGGAATGCGGTTCTTGAACTGTTTCAGGTCGTAGATCACGCCCTGAAGCATCGTCTCGGGTTCGACATTCTTAACGGCAGCGGGCTTTTGGACGGAAGCCGACGATTTGGATGTCGTCGCAGGTTTCTTCTCCGGCAAGGAAATCAGGGCCTCCCCCTTCCCGACCGAGGCAGCCGAGGAAAGTGGAAGAAGAAGAGACGCCGGAATCAGGGCCGTCAGCAAAAACATACCCCTGAGAACCTTTTTCATGCCTGATCGTGCATTCTTCATCGGGACTTCTCCTTGTTGAAGGTAAATCTTCATCATAATGACAGGTCGTCGTTCTTTCAATCCTGATCGCCGCCATTCGGGCGCACGATGCCGAAGGGATTCGCCACAGTGCCGGACTTCTGCTCGGAGTCCGGTTCTTTTTTGTCGTCGTCCGGGACCGTCCCGGCCGTTTCAGCGGAGGGCTCGGGCTCGTCGGCTGTCTGAACGGGTTCCGGTTCCTTCGTCGCTTCGTCCGTGGGAACGGTCTCTTCGACCGGTTCCTCCGCCTGTTCGGGCGGGGTTGTCGCTTCGGGCTTCTTCTCTGCCGGAGCGGGTTTCGACGTATTGTTCACGGTCGTCTGCGTTTTGGGCGTATTGACGGTGGAAGCCGGCTTCGCGGCAGTATTCTGCACCGCCTGAGCGTCGCCATTTTTCCGGGTATTGCCGGTCGCCCGGCCCAGGATGGTTTTGGTCTGCTTGTCCGTCGAAGCGGACGAGGCCCCCTCTTTCCGGGTCGTCTTGCTCTTCGTCCTCCGGACGACCTTGCCGCCTTTTTTCTCCGTGACGGTCGTCGTTTCCACGATCATCCCCCGCGTGTGCTCCGTGACGACCTCGGTCTCGATCTCTGTGTCGCCGTCGTACTCCGTGGTCGTCTCGTAATCGGTCGTCCCCTCCGACCTGCGCGTGACGGTCCGGGCAAGGGACGGATCGCGTTCCGCCGCCTGCTCCTCCGCCTCGTCACCGTCCGTTTTCTTTTTGCCCGATCCGGGGCCCCTCATCAGCCCGGACCGGCCGTTCGCGGGTTCCGCGTCGGACTCGGAGGATTCGGCTCCCCTGCCGCCAAGGAGGGACTGACGCGAAATCGGCTTCGCGGGTTCGGCGGGCTGCGCGGGAGTCTCTTTCTTCTGCGTGGTGATCCTGGGCTTCGTCGTGGCCGGTTTCTTTTCCGGCAGCGAGATCAGGTATTCGTCGTCCTTTTCGGCGGCATACGACGCCGGGAAGAGGAGCCAAGCCGCGCAGAGGACCGTCAGGATGAAAATGCCCCGGGTGATAAGGTTTGCAGTTGTTCGTCCGCTCTTCATCATGGGCTTCTCCCGATGCTTGTCGAATGGGTTACAATGACAGGTCGTCGTCGTTCTCGTTTACGCGCGCAGTCCTCGGCGCATTCCGGTTGCCCAGCAGCGACTGCGACGCGGTCCCGGTGCCGGAACCGCCGCCCGACGCAGTCGAACGCACCACTTTCCAAACCGGGCCGTAGGGGGAAAACCTCGGGTAAGGCAACGACGGCTGTTTGTCCGGCAGGGCCAGTGTCGTACGGAAGAGCGGACGCGAATCCGGGTTCGGGTCGAGAGGCTGGCCATTGTCATCGAGCCGTTCGATATAGAGCGCCTGATGGTATTCGCCGCCGGGCATTTCGGAGATCAGGACCTCGATCGGGTAGACCTCGCCCTCGTTCACGGAGATCACCGCGCCTTTCGCGAGGTTATGTGAAGGATTGCTGTTGTTCCCGTACACCTCGAGGGGGTACTTGGAATACAACGGGCTCTTGTTCCGGGTGGAATTGTTTCCGGTCTCCTTCAGGAGCTGGAGATCGCGTTCGCCGCCCTGGAAACTGTTGTTGAAATACGTCCCGACTGAATACGATGCCCAGCCGTAGTCCAGTACGATCTCCTTGTTGAACCGGACCAGGATCACGTCGTCGGCGGTGCCGAGGAACCGGAATTTGCCGGAGAACGGCGCGATCACGTTGCCGGAGTAAATGCACACCCACGCCGCCGGGTCGACCTCCCGGTCGCACTGGAACGCCTCCGGGGCCAGGTCGGCCTGAATGGGGTCTGCGGTATAGAAGCAGGGCGTCCAAAGGCGCGTCGGGGAGCAGTAGTAGCGGTCGAGCTCGGGGTAATGCACCTTGCCCTGCGAATCGTATTCCCTGCGCCAGGAACCATTCACGAACGCCCGCATGATCTTCAGCGTCGGCGCGACGCGGGCGGATTGCCAGCCGCCGGTCGGGATGCCTCGGAAATCGTCGTTGGGCCGGCGGTCCCGGGTCTGCTTCAGGTCGTAGAACACGCCCTGGAGTTCGCCGATGGTGTTGCCGCGTCCGTCGCCCTCGCCGCCGTCGCCCATTTCGCCGCCGCCCCTGTGTCCGAACGGCAGCACGCCCTGGAGTTTGAGGGCGGAATTGCTGTTCGGGATCGCGAGCGGAGTCGGGATGTCGATGTCGGTCATGATCTCCACGTCGTTCACACCGACGTCCTCCATCTGCTGGAGATTGGATTCGTAGCGGTCGAGCGCGGGACTCGAGGTATCCATGACGGTCATGTCGGACGGGGTCGGCTCCTCTTCGGGCGGAGGCAGGACCGGTTCGAGCTCGGCGATCTGGACCGGCTCGATGTCGTCCTTTCCGGCGTTCGGGACGATCACGACGAGCGTGCCGAGGAGCACGAGGACGATGATATGAAACGCCAGCGAGAACACCGGCCCGGAGATATGCTGCCGCACGACGTCCTGCCAGGTCTGAGGCGCGGCTGACTTGTCCGCGAGTTCCGGTACGGTCGTGGTTTGCGAGGGTTCTGTCTGCATGGTGATTGCCTGTGGGGGTTGCTGTCGCGAGGCTGCGCGCCTCAAAAACTGCGGACGCGAGTGCCCGTTGCTATAATCTATATCGCCCCGCATCGTTTTTCAAGCGGATTCCGACAAAAAAACGATGCACCCCGGCGAAAAACCGTCCCGGCGAACGTTAGAACGTTACAGCGACAGATCCTCGTCGTCCTCGTTCACGACCTCAGGCCGGGATTGCGTCCGGACGTTCAGCACGGATGCGGGCAGTTTGCCGTTCTTTTTGTCGGCTCCACCTGACGCCTCGTTGGAGTTCACCACGCGCCAGACGGGGCCGTACGGCTTGAACTTCGGCATAAAAAACCGCCGGTCGTCCTCGCGGGTATTCTGCGGCGGCAGGTCCAGCGTGGTGCGGAAGAGCGTGAAGGAGTCCGGATTCGGCTCCAGCGGCTGGCCGTTTTCATCGAGCTGTTCGACGAAGAGCAACATCGTGAATTCCCCGCCGGGCACCTCGGAGATCAGAATCTCGATGGGGTAGACCTGCCCCTCTTCGACCTCCAGGACCGGACCTTTCGCGATCCCGTGGCTTCTGTCGAACTCGGGACAGTACACGTCGAGTTTGTGCTTCGAATAGATCACGCTGTCCGCGATCAGACGGCGCTGCCGCTCGTTCTCCGGGCGGCCGGAGAGCACCGCCTTGTAGGAATCTAACTTCTCGCCCATGTACCACAGGTTCACGCCCAGCGTTGCGGAATACCAGCCATAATCGAACACGATCTTTTTATTGAAGCGGATGAGCATGATGTCGTCGGCATATCCGACGAACCGGAACTTGCCAGAGAACGGCGCGACCACGTTGCCGGAATAAATGCACGCCCAGCCGCCGGTATTCACCTCTTTGCCGCAGAGAAATGCCGCAGGAGCCTCCGTGGCCTTGATCTGACGCGTGTAGAAACACGAGTTCCACAGCCGCGTCGGAGAGCAATAATACCCGTCCAGCGCGGGGTAATGCACCTGCCCGTCCTTGTCGTATTCCCTGCGCCAGGGGCCGTTGATGAAATCCTTCAGCGCCGGGAGCATCTTGTCGCGCGTAAGGTCGTTCTCCTTATCGGGGTCGCCCATCGCGTCCGTCGGACGGCCGCCCCGGGTCTGCTTGAGGTCGTAGAACACCCCCTGCAGCATGCCCTTCAGGTTGCCGCGTCCGTCGCCCTCCCCGCCGTCGCCCATCTTGCCGCCGCC
>JAFYBD010000179.1 GCA_017540385.1 Lentisphaeria bacterium | reverse complement strand
AGACGCTCGGCAAGCTCGGGATCGAATGCGACCTGATCCTGTTCCACCCCTACGACAAATGGGGATTCAGCAAGATGCCAGCGGAGGCGAACGACTTCTACCTGACCTACATGGCCGCACGCTACAGCGCGTACGCCAACATCTGGTGGAGCTTCGCCAACGAATACGACATCATGAAAGAAAAAACGACCGACGACTGGGAGCATTACGCCGCGCTCATTCAGGCGAAGGACTCGTACCACCACCTGCGGAGCATCCACAACTGCGTGCCATTCTACGACTACACGAAGCCGTGGATCACGCACTGCAGCATCCAGCGGCAGGATTTCTACGTCTGCGCCGAGCTCACCGACCAGTACCGTAGTAAGTACAACAAGCCGGTCGTGCTCGACGAGATCCAGTACGAGGGCGACATCCCCTACATGTGGGGCAATATCGCGGGACCGGAGCTCGTGCGTCGTTTCTGGGAGGCCGCGGTCCGGGGCGGCTACGCCACGCACGGCGAGACGTACGTCGGGCACGACGGCGTGCTGTGGTGGAGCCACGGCGGCAAGCTCTGGGGCGACAGCGCCCCGCGCCTGAAATTCCTGAAGGACATCCTGTACCAGACGCCCGGCCTCGGACTCCGCCGCACCACGCAGGAATGGGACGACCTCGCCGCCTGCGCCGAGGACAATCCCAATTACATGCTCTTCTACTTCGGCCGGAACCAGCCGAAATACCGCGACTTCAACAAGCTCGACCCGAACGCGTCCTACCATGTGGAGGTGATCGACACGTGGAACATGACCATCGACGACCGCGGCATCATGAAAGGGCGGTTCCACCTGGACCTCCCCGGAAAGGAATTCACCGCCATCCGCGTGGTGAAAGTGAAGGGCAAATGAGGCGCAATCCGGCACGAAACCGATTCAAGGCAACATAACATAGAAGGATTCTGACATGACATTCTACGACAAACTCCGCCAAGCCTGGCAGGCGAACGATTCGCTGGTCTGCGTCGGGCTCGACCCCGACCCCGCGAAGCTCCCCGCCTGCGTGAAGAGCCTCGACAAGCCCGTTTTCGCGTTCAACAAGGCCATCGTCGACGCGACGAAGGACCTGGTCTGCGCGTACAAGCCGCAGGCCGCGTGCTACGCCGCGCAGAACGCCGACGACCAGCTCGCCGAGACCATCCGCTACATCCACGAGGTCGCGCCGTCCGTGCCGGTCATCCTGGACGCGAAACGCGCGGACATCGGGAACACCACGCGGATGTACGTCTCCGAGGCGTTCGACCGCTATCAGGCCGACGCCGTGACCGTGAACCCGTACATGGGCATGGACGCGATCAAGCCGTTCCTGGACTGCGCGGACAAGGGCGTGGTCGTGCTGTGCCGCACCTCCAACGGCGGCGCGAAGGAGATCCAGGAGCTCGTGCTCCAGAACGGCGAAATGCTCTACCAGTACCTCGCCGCGCGGATTTCGACGGTGTGGAATTACAACGGCAACGTGCTGCTGGTGACCGGGGCCACCTGCCCCGAGGAACTCGGAGACATCCGCCGCCGCGTGGGCGACTCCGTGGCACTGCTCGTGCCCGGGATCGGCGCCCAGGGTGGTGACCTCGAGGGCGTGCTCCGCAACGGCCTCACCGCGGACAGGACCGGACTCGTCATCAACTCCTCGCGCGGCATCATCTTCGCCTCCTCCGGCGAGGACTTCGCCGAGGCGGCCCGCCGCGAAGCGCTGAAACTCCGCGACGCGATCAACGCGTTCCGCCGCTGACGCGCCCGGTCATTCATCTCCCCCAAAAAACACACCGGACGATGCAGGGATCATTCCCGCACCGTCCGGTTTTTTACGCTGATCGTCCGCTCAGTTGTGGATCTTGATGGAGTCGAGGAATAAGCCGGAGGCCCGGATCAGGAAATCGTCGTCGATGTCCTTCTCGTACGCCGTCCGCCCGGCTCCGATGTCGAGGATGCAGCTCGGGTTCCACGGGTCGAACATGCAGTAGCCGTGAACCGCGATGACTTTGCCGGTCTCCGGCAGACGCGCCCGGATGTCGTACTCGACGCAGTTGAGCCCCCTGAACTTCGAGATCTTCGTCTTGAGGCCGATCGTGTACTTGTCCGGCGTGTATTTCTCCTTGTAGAACTTCTCGATGTCCGACAGGGTTTTCCAGTTTTCCATCACAGCCGCGTAAATCGCACGGCCGAAGAAATCGGTCTCGACTGGCAGGTTCCGCACGTAGAGTTCCGCGTGGTTGGAGGAGTTGGTGAGCGCGGGGGCGTAATACTTGACCACGTCGTCTTTCGGTATCTTGAGATCGAACCGCTCGTATTTGAGCGTCTTGTACTTCTCCAGCGGGATCACGTAGGCGTTCAGGTCGTCGTCGTACACGAGATACTTTTTGGTGTCGTCGAACCTGGTGCCGATCTTCGGGACCTCGAACGTGGTGGACGCGCAGGAACAGAACATGACGGCTGCGACCGCCGCCGCGAGGATGCTGAATTTGAATTTCATGGTTTATTTCCCTTTCTGTGGATCAGATGACCGGGCGGAACTGAGCTTGTCCGCGCACGAGGTCGATGCTGTCGAGAGCGATGTAGATGAAGTCGCCGGGACGGTACCCGGTGTGGCCGTTCTCCATGGATGCGAACGAACGGGAGCCGGAGCGGCGCGCCACGCGGGTGCGGAAACGCGCGGACGGCACGAATCCGAGCATGCCGAGCTCGGGTATCTCGCACATGAGCCCGCCCGAGGTGACCTTCTGGATGATCGCCTCGTACATGGTGGTGTTTTCGAGCGCGCCGCTGTTCTTCAGGAAATGAAGCTTCAGGCGGTCGTTCGCGGCGTAGAATGCGTTGTCGTTGCGCTCCTCTTTCTTCGAGCACGTCACGGCGATCTCCGCGAGGACGTGCTTGGAGCGGAGCCGCTTGTTCATGTCGAGCGCGAGCAGCTGCTGGTGAAGCGCGAGGTCGGGATAACGCCGGATCGGGCTGGTGAAGTGCGAATAGCGCGTCTTCCCGAGCCCGAAGTGAAGCTGGGGATTCTCCAGGTAGGACGCACGGGACATGGCGCGCAGGAACCGCGCCAGGATCACCGGCTTGCGGTGGTCGTCCGGGACGGTCTCCAGGAAGTGCATGCAGGCGGTCCGCCCGGAGGTGAGGTCGCCGGTGGAAACGCCGAACGCCTCGGAGACGAAGGTCTCGAACTCCGCGAGCTTCTCGGGATCGGGTTCCGGGTGGATGCGGAAGAGCCCGCCCACGCCGCGTTCGATGAGCTCGTTCGCGACCGCCGAATTCGCCGCGAGCATGCACTCCTCGACGATGCCGTCGGCGGCGCACGGGGTGCGGCGCAGGAGCCCGGTGATCTCGTGCGTGGATTCGTCGCAGAGCACGCGTATCTCCGGCACGTCGATCCAGAGGAACTGCTCGTGTTTCGCGCGCCAGCCGCGCATCTTGTGCACGAGCTTGTTCAGGAGCTGGACGTTCTCGGCGTCCTGACGGGTCCACCCCTTCGGGCGTTTCTCCGGCGCGTCCAGGAACTTCTGCACGGTGTCGTAGTCGAGGCGGCGGTTCACTTTCACGAGCGAGTGGACGCGGCGCGAGGAGAGGATCTTCCCGTCGCGCAGGCGGACTTTGAAGATCACGCTGTGGGCTGGGGAGAGCACCTTCTCGCGGAGGCTGATCTTCGCGGTGAGCGGCTTCGGCAGCATCGGCAGGAACTTGCCGGGGAGATACGAGGAGAAGGACCGCTCGAATGCGGCTTTGTCGAACCGGGAGCCGGGGCGGATCCATGCGGCCACGTCGGCGATATGGACGCCGAGCGTGATCTCGCCGGGCTTGTCCGAGGGCATCACGGAGATCGCGTCGTCGAAATCGTGCGCGTCCGCCGGGTCGATCGTGAGCGTGTACAGCGCGGAAAGGTCTTCGCGTTCGATCCAGACGGGCGTGAGCTTCGCGGCGGCGGCTTCCTCCTCGGCCGAATACGCCGGGCAGAGACCGTATTCGGCGGCGATGGCGTCCAGGTCGCGCGCGACTTCGCCGGCGGGACCGAGCGAACGCTCCACGCTGCCGCGGAGCTGTTCCGTATGGCGTGCGCCGTCGTCCAGCAGCCGCACCTGCACCCAGTCGCCCTTTTTGGCGTTGCGGGGCGCGGAGTTCACGCGGATGGTCTCCGGGAGGTGCTTGTCGAGCGGGCGTATTTCGTGGAGCGTCTCGAGACGGCCGACCACGAACTGACGGTTGTGCGAGGTCACGGAGACGATGCGGCCGACGGGGCCCGATTTCCGTTTCGAGTACGTCGTGTCGCGTTCGTCCGGTATCTGCTCGACTTCCACGAGGTCGCCGTCTAGGGCGTGCCCGGTGTATTTCCGGGGGATGAAGAACTCAAGCGGGGGGTCGTCCTGGGTCTTGACGAAGCCGAAACCCGCCGCGGCGGCGGAGAAAACGCCGTTGTAGAGGTAGCGCCGGGGCTCGCGGTCGCGTCTGAAATGTTTTTTCGATTTAGCCATGGTGAAAAGCCTTTCCTCCTGAATAAACTACTCCCAATCCGCCGATTTTCAAATGTTTTTCCGCATTCCGGCCTTTTTTTTATTGTACTTTTTTTGTTTTTGTGGTATATTTTCTACTCCGGGACGGTATTTCACGGTCCCGAGCCGCGGATTCGGGGGATTCGCAGGCCGTCCCGGATCCGGGGCGTCCGCGGCCCCGCACGTGAACCGTCAAATACGGAGGTGAACATGTCCGAACCGATAACCAAAAAGACCGTCAGAACATTCCGGAAGATGAAACAGCAGGGCGAGAAGATCGTCATGATCACGGCCTACGACGCGCCGACCGCGGCGTTCGCCGAAGCCGCCGGGATCGACTTCATCCTCGTCGGCGATTCGCTCTCCATGAATACCCTCGGATACGCCGACACCATCCCCGCCACGATGGACGTGATGGTCCACCACGCACAGTGCGTGCGGCGCGGCGCCCCGAATACGTTCGTCGTCGGCGACATGCCGTTCATGACCTGCCACCTCGGGGTGGAGAACACGCTCCGGGAGGCCGCACGTTTCATGCAGGAGGCCGGATGCGACGCCGTGAAGCTCGAATGTACGCCGTCGACCCTCCCCGCCGTCCGCGCGCTGGTCGAGGCGGGCATCCCCGTCCAGGGCCACATCGGACTCCTGCCGCAGAGCGTGAAGACATCCGGCGGATACCGCGTCCAGGGGCGCGGCGAGGAGGAAGCTGCCGAGCTCGTCGCCCGGGCGAAGGAGCTCGAGGACGCCGGAGTCTTCTCCATGGTCCTCGAATGTGTCCCCCGCGAGCTCGCCGCGAAGATCACCGCGTCCGTCGCCGTGCCGACCATCGGGATCGGCGCGGGGCCCGACTGCGACGGTCAGGTGCAGGTCGTCAGCGATCTGCTCGGCTACAGCGAGGGATTCCTGCCGAAGCACGCCCGCAGGTTCTGCCACGTCGGAACCGTCGCGCAGGAGGCCATCGCCGCCTACATCGCCGAGGTGAAGGGAAAAACGTTCCCCGCCTCCGAAAACTGCTTCTGAGTCCGCTTTTCCACCCCCTTCTCTCAACAAGGAGACCATACCATGAAACATCTGTTCCTTCTCTCCACGGCCGTCGTGGCCGTCACCGCCGCAGTCCTCTGCTTCGCCCAGGAATCCGCCGCGCCCGCGAAAATCGACCCGAAGGCCGAGACCGTCGCGCTCCCCGCCCCCGCCAAGACCGGCGGCATGCCCCTCATGCAGGCGCTCGCGGAACGCAAGACCATCCGCGACTACAAGCCCGGCGAACTCGACGCAGCCACGCTCTCCGAAATCCTCTACGCGGCCAACGGCGTGAACCGTCCCGACGGCAAGCGCACGATCCCGACCGCCATGAACACCCAGGACCTCGAAGTCTACGTGGCGCTCCCCGGCGCGGCGTATCATTACGACGCGAAGGCGAACAAGCTCGTGCGGATCGAAGCCGGCGACTTCCGCGCCGACCTCATCACGCGCAAGGACCTCGCGGCCAATTCCGCCTGCATCCTCGTCTACGCCGCCGACACCACGAAGAACCGCTCCCCGGAGACCAAATACTCCGCCATCCACGTGGGAGAAGCTTCGCAGGACGTGTACCTGTATGCCGCTTCGAAGGGCCTCGGCACCGTCTCCCTCGGCATGTACGACGAGGCCGCCGTCCGCAAGGTCTTCAAGCTCGACGCGAAGATGAACGTGATCCTCGCCCAGGCCGTCGGCTTCCCGAAGTAAACGGATAAGCGGGAACAAATTCGCGTTCCCCCCTGTCTAATCAGAATCAGGAAAGGAATCCATAGCCATGAATGAAAGAAACGATTACCGCAAGGTCGACTACGGCGACTACCGCACCGTCGAACAGGACGGTGTGCTGGTCGATCAGGAGGACGGGGCGCGCATCTTCATGAACCGCGTCTACAACTGGATGTTCTGCGGGCTCATGCTCACCGCCATCGCGGCGTGGGGCGTGACCCAGCTCGGCGAACAGGTCTTCAGGGCCGTGCTCGGGCTGTCCCTGCCGCTCGTGATCGTGGAACTGGTGCTCGTGATCGTGCTGTCGGCCGCGGTGCGGAAACTGTCGCCGCCGGTCGCGGGGACGCTCTTCATCGCGTACTCCGTGCTGAACGGCGTCACGCTGAGCCCGCTGTTCCTGGTCTACACGCAGACCTCGATCTTCCTGGCGTTCGGTTCCTGCGCCCTGATGTTCGCGGCGACGAGCACGTTCGGCTACCTGACCGGGATGAGGCTCGACAGGATCGGCTCCTACTGCTTCATGGGGCTGATCGGCATCCTGATCGCGTCGCTCGTGAACTTCTTCCTCCGCAGCGAAGCGCTCGACTACGTGATAAGCTATGTCGGGATCGCGGTCTTCGTGGGCCTCACGGCGTGGGACACGCAGAAAATGCGCATGGTCGGCGAAACCGCCGGCGAAGAGGCGCAGTCGGATTCGATGCGGAAGGTCGCGATCCTGTTCGCACTGAACCTCTACCTCGACTTCATCAACCTCTTCCTCCAGCTCCTGAGGATCTTCGGCCGCAGACGCTGAACGAACCCGCCCCCGCAGGACGCGCCGTGACCTCCCGCTGCCAGTCGTTCCCCCCGAGCGAAACGCCGGAGGCGCGCGTCCTGATCCTCGGCTCCATGCCCGGCGGGGAATCGCTCCGTCAGCACCAATACTATGCGTTCCGGCACAACGCCTTCTGGCGGATCGCCGGGACGCTTTTCTCATTTTCCCCCGAACTGCCGTACGAACAGCGACTCGCAAGGCTCCGGGCGTGCGGGGTGGCGCTGTGGGACGTGCTGGCGGAATGTGAACGCGAGGGCAGCCTCGACACGGCGATCCGGTCGCCGGACCCGAACGACATCCCGGGTCTGCTGGCGCGCTGCCCCAGAATCGAGCTCGTCTGCTGCAACGGCTCGGCGGCGTTCAACTGCCTGCGGAAATTCTTCCCGAAACTCCCGGTTCCGGCGGTGCGCATGATCTCGACCAGCCCCGCCGCCGCACGTTACACGTACGAACAGAAACTCGCGGCGTGGCGGGATGTGCTGGAGCCGTTTCTGCCGAAAAAATAAGGGCGGGCCTCAGCCCCGGATCTCAATGGCTTCCGCCGGGCAATTCGAGGCGCAGAGGCCGCAGCCGACGCACGCGTCGGCGTTCACGCGCGGCAGGCCGTCGACCATCGTGATCGCGGAAAGCGGGCACTCCTCGGCGCAGAGACCGCAGCCGAAACACTGGTCCGTATTGATGACGGCGACCGGTTTCGAGGGCTCGGACTGCTGAGCATCCTGTTTGGGCTGTTCCTCCTTGGCTTCGTCCTCTTTGGCCTCGTTTCGAACTTCCGGGGATTTCACGAGGATTTGTTCGGTGACGCCCGAGACGGTGATCGCCGGGCCGTACGGCAGCGGGCAGACGTGCTGGCACACGCCGCAGCCGATGCAGGAATCCAAATGCACTTTGGCTTTCCGCTGTGTTTCGGCTTCCCGGCGGGGAGGGCGGGCGCTCGGCTGCGGAGCATCCGGCGGCAGGGGCATGAGAGTGCGCGATTCGATCAAAATCGCATTCGCGGGGCATTTCTCTGCGCAGAGGCCGCAGCCGACGCAGGAACCGGACACGGACGCCAGCCCGATGCGCGTGAGCCGTTTCTCCACCAGCGACAACGGCGTCAGCGCGCCAGCCGGACAGACGACCGTGCAATGATTGCAGTCATACACGCAGGACCCGCGCGAATAATCCAGCACGGGCTGCATGAATCCGGCGAGGCCGTACTGGCCGACCGCCGGGACCAGCACATGCCCCGTACACTGACGGATGCAGATGCCGCAGCCCACGCATTTGCGGTGGAACCGTCCGGCGGTCACCGCGCCGGGCGGCATGGCGGGTTTCCGTTCGGGCGGTGGCGGCAGGGCGTTTTCGAGCTTTCGCGCGACCAGGTATGCTCCCGCCCCGGCGACGACTCCGCCGGCCGCGCCGATGAAATGCCGCCGGGAGAGGCTGAACGCGGCCATCTTCGGGCGTTTCTCAAGCTTCACGCCACCGCGTTTGCATGCCCCGATGCAGTTGAAACACATCACGCAGTTCTCGGCCAGCACGCTCTTCGCCTTCGCGTTGATCGCGCCGCCCTTGCACGCGGCCTCGCACATCCCGCAGGACACGCACATCTCCTGCGACAGCGAAAGCCGGTACAGCGGAGCCCGTCCGAGCAGGGAAAGGACCGCTCCGACCGGGCACAGCGTATTGCAGTAGAGCCTGCCGCGCCACGCGGCCATGGCCGCCACGATCAGGAACACGCCGAGCGAGAAGAAAAAGGCGGCCGCGGGCGGGCTCACGGCGAACTGTCCGGCTGGAGCCCCGGTTTCCGGGTCGGCCGGGCCGAGGAGCTTCAGAAACACGTTCGAAACGATGGTGAAGAAGTTCGAAGACGGCAGCAGGGCGATGAGCGGGAGCATCACGCCCGCCGCGCCCAGGATCAGCACGCAGAGGAACACGCCGTATTTGACCGGGCGGGTGTCCATGAAACGGTACCGGCTCCAGCCCCACTTTTTCCAGTTCCAGTGCGTGAGGAACGCGATCCCGTCCTGCAGGATGCCGCGCGGGCACAGGATCGAACAGTAAATGCGCCCGAAAACGAGCGTGACGGCCGCGATCACGATCACCGCGCCGAGGACGTCGAGAAAGAGCACGGATGCGAGATGCAGGAGCCCCGGGCCGAACTGCGTGACGAGCACGGGATCGAGCTGACGGACGCCGAGCGCCACGGCGAAGAACAGCGCGAACATGATGGCCGCGACCGCAATGCGGAGGTATTTCAGGTGTTTCTGCTTCATGGCTGCGGGCTCGCTTTCTCCGGCGGTTCCGCGCCGGGACGTGGTTTCCGTTTATACCGCGAGAAGATCAGGATGCTGAGTTCGTAGAAAATGCAGGCTGGGATCGCGAGGGCAAGCTGGCTGATCACGTCGGGCGGGGTGAGGAATGCCGCGAGGATCAGGATGCCCACGATGACAGCGGGGCGACGGCGGCGCATGGACTGCACGTCGATGATCCCGAGCGTGAGGAGCGTGAAGAGGACGACGGGGAACTGGAACAGCAGGGCTCCCGCGATCACCAGGATCAGCAGCATGGAGATGAAGCTCTCCAGCCCGATCACAGGGTCCATGTTCGGCCCCGCGAACGACTGCGAAAACGCGATCACGCACGGCATCAGGAAGAAATAGGCGGACGCCGCGCCCACGCAGGCGAGCAGGAACGACGCCAGCAGGAGCGGCCGGATGAACTTCTTCTCGTCCTCCAGCAGGGCCGGGGCGACGAATTGCCAGAGATAGAACAGCGTGAACGGCAGGGACGCCATCGCCGCCAGGGTCAGCATGAGCTTGATCATGGCGAAGAAGGGTTCCAGCAGCGAGAAATAATGGATGGAGAAGCCGCCCGGGATCGCATGGGTCAGCAGATAGTCCAGGAGCGGCGTCGCGAGGAACCAGCACGGCACGCAGAGAAGCGCGTACGTGCCGATGATCTTCAGGAGCGTCGACCGGAGGGCGTCGATGTGCTCCAGCACGTCGTGACTGGGTTCGGGTCCGGCCATCGCGTGAGGTATCCCGGCGGAGCTTGCCGGCGGCGCGGGCCGTCAGGACTTGGCGGAATCGTCTTTGTGTTCGGCCGCCGCTGGGGCGGAGGGCGCGGCGGGCTTGTCCGTCGAAATGGCGTCCTTCATGTCTTCGGCGGGCTTGTTGACTTCGGCGAGGAAATCCTCCTTGGCCTTCTTGTATTCCTGCGAGGCGCGGCCGAGGGAACGCGCGATTTCGGGGATCCTCCTTGCGCCGAACAGCAGAAGGATAACGACGAGAATAAGGAAAAGTTCCGTGAAGCCCAGGTGCATGGTGTTACCTCCGAAGTGATGTGAGGGAGTTTGCGCGAAAACGGCGGACGGGGAATCGTCCGCGGATGTCTGTCCGTCTCTTAATGTACATCCGGCAGCTTAATTGTCAAGCGCGTTCGGCAAAAAGATTGGACCTTTTTCCCGTCTGTCGGCGAGCGGTCGCAGCTCCCCCGATTGCCGCTATCTGCGGCGTACGGCGTCCTCCCGGAAACGCGAGAGGATGCGGAGGTAGCCGGTCTGCGCCCTGGCGGTCGTGTCGCGATAGCCAATGAGGAAACCGGGCGCGGGCGCGGCGTTCGGATTCTGGATGTAGGGATCGCGGATGCGGTCGAGGGCGGCGAGCCAGCCGACGGGGAAGAACATGCGGCGTTCGGCGTCGTCCTTCGCCGAGATCGCGATGGGGCCGGGCGCATAACGCCGGAGCTCGGAATTGATGCGTTCCGCTCCGGCCTGCTGTTCGGAGAGGGTCACGCCGAAGGTTTCGGCGCGGTTGCCGGAGTCGCGGTGGATCACGCCCAGGAAGACCAGCCAGCCGCACAGACACAGCGCGAAATACACGCAGAGCACGGTCTTCGCGGCGCGGGCGAAACGCCGAGCGAGGTACCACTCCGCCCCAAACGTCACCAGCAGGGCCGCGAACGGCGCGGAGGCGAGCATGAAGAACGGATGATACGGCATGCGAATGAGCAGGAACGCGAGGGACGCGGGCAGCAGGATCAGGATGGAAAGGATGCCCGTGGAGTTCCGGCGACGGATCGCGAGCACGGCCCCGGTCACGATCAGCACGGAAATCAGCAGGACGGAGACCGCCGCCATCAGCATCAGGCAGACGGCGGCTTCGCGGTCGACTTCGCCGAGAGCGGGATGGAAGACTTCGGCGAACCCGGCAAACGTCATCTGAAGCACGGCGAATGGCCCGCGGGACCCGATGTATCCGGCGGGCATCCGGAACGTGAGAACGCTCCAGACCGCAAGCGCGGCCGTCAGGCGCGACACCCGTCGGAGAAGCGTTTCGTCGCGGTCGAACATCGCCGCATACGCATACAATATGGCCGCTCCGGCCGGGAGCAGCAGGGAGTCGCCGCGCAGGGATTTGTGCGCGAGCATGAGGTACGGCGCGAGGGTCGCGAAGAGCATCAGGAGCGGGGCGGACACGCGGAGGCGTTTCGCAGCCCCGGAGAGGAACCACCAGCAGAGGGCGAGCGAGAGCGCGGTCTTCAGGAACGCGAGCACGAGGACGTTCTTCGTGAAGAGATAAAGGAACTGGAAACACAGCACCGGGAGCCCCCATCTGGCGAGGGGATTCACGAACGTGTGGGCTTCGACCGCGTCGAGGGCGGGTTTCTGGACCTGATACTCGGATGCGACCGTGAACGGGACGTCGCCGGGGAGCAGCAGGACGGCCGCGACGGCGCAGCACGCCAGCGCGGTCCACGCTCCGGCCTGACGGGTCAGCAGGTCGGACCGGACCCCGGCGAACCACGCGGACAATCGTTCGCGCCACGGGGGGGCGTCGTCAGCGCGCGCGGGATCGAGCCGGGCGGTCAGGAACCACGCCCAGGCCGCGAGCTCCAGCAGGAAACACACGAGGCGAGATGCTCCATAGGAGAGCCCGAGAAGACTGCCGATGGAGAACCGCGAAGCGTCGCGCAATGCGGCGGCGTCCGGGCGCAGAGCCTGAAGCCCGAGCTGGGCCATCAGGACCGGCGGTTGGGCGCGGTCGAAAAGGTGGCTCCAGCACGTGCCGTAAACCGGAGAGGAGTCGTGTTCCGCCGGGGTCACCGTGTAGGCAGCCGCGGCGAACATGTTCAGCAGGGACAGGGCGGCCAGGAGCACGAAAATACGGCGGAGCACGGCAGATTTCAGCGGAGCCGAAACGGCCAGGAGTCCGAGGAGCGGGAAGACCGGCACGAGGTAGCGCGCCGTGAAACTCGCGCCGGAATGCCAGCCGTTGAACGAGGCGTTCATCAGCAGAAGCGCGAGGAACGACGCGGCGATCAGGATCGCGAGACCGCGATGGAGGCCGCCTTTCCGCCGGAAGCAGAGGAAGCCGGGGATCGCGAAGAGCAGGAACGGCGAGGCCATGAAGACGCCCCGGCGCGCGCCGACGAGGAGTTCCAGCGTGAGCCAGGGATTCGGCAGGGCCAGCAGGCCGCCCGCGGCGTCGCCCTCGGTCTTGTAGACGGGGTTGATGTACTGCGCCGCGAACGAGAAGGGACCGCCGAAGCAGGCGGCGTTGTACGCACAGTAGGCCGCGGCGAACGGGATCCCCCCGGCGAGAAACGCCCAGCAGCGGCCTTTCTCGCGGACGATCACGCCGATCAGGGCCAGGGGCAGCAGCAGACCCGCCGAGTAGTCGAACAGCACGGCCGCGCCGAAACACGCCCCCGAGACCGCGAGCCATGCCCGGCCGCCCCTCAGATACGCGCCGAGGCTGAAGATCAGGCAGGCCGCCACAGTGGAATGTGCCATCAGCGTGGTGGAGAACGGATAGACGGCGGTGCCGAGCACGATCAGGAGCGAACCGAGCGCGGCGCGCGTCCCGGACGCTCCGAGACGCAGCAGAATCCACGCGAGCGTCAGCACGGAGAAGGCCGTCGGGAGCACGCCCAGCAGGAAATTCAGGTACCAGGCGTTGAAGATCTCCGCCCGGGGCGAAATGCCCTCGCCGTCGGGGCAGAAGCGGCGTTCGAGCGGATAGATCGGCGCGAGCAGGGCGACGCCGAAGAGCGTGGTGCCGGGCGATTTGTTCGAGTAGTAGTGGCCGCCGTATTCGGACCAGTCGGAGGTGTTCATCTGCCGCTCCTCGGAGTAGAGGTAGCGGTCGATGCGGAACGTGTGCGCATCCTCGCCGGTGTTCTCGAAGAACGCGTTCACGGCGTCGTAGCGCGAAATCTGGTTCACGTGTCCGACCTGGAAGAACCAGGAGCAGAAGACGAGCGCGGTCAGGAAAAGGACGAGGCGGATGCGAAATGAAAGACGGGGCGCGGCGGAGAGGTCGCAGGGAACCGCGGCCGGAGACACATTCTCCCGGTCGACGATCGGTTCGGACGCTGCGGTATTCCCATCCATGTGACGGTCACGGCACGCGGAAACTGCCGCCGGTCCATTCGCGTTCGGTGGAATTGCCGAGTTCGACGCAGCCGAGCGCTGCGAAGGCGTCGCGGACGGTCGGATACTCCGTGGTCAGGATGCCCGCGAGGATCAGGATGCCGCCGGGACGCACCAGCGAAACGAGGTGTTCGCGCCCCTCGATGAGCGCGGAGGACAGGATGTTCGCGGCCACGATGTCGTAGGTCCTCCCGGGCTTGAAATCAAGCAGAGAGGAAACGGAGAGGGCGATCGCGGAGTCCGGGATGCCGTTGATCTGCGCGTTCTCGCGGGCGATCGGGATCACGTCCGGGTCGATGTCGAACGCGTCGATCGGGGCGCATCCGAGCGCGTGCGCCGCGATGGCGAGGATGCCGGAGCCGCAGCCCGCGTCCAGGAACGACGGCGTCTGTCCGGCGGGGAATTCAGCCGCGAAACGGTCGATCGCGGCGATGCAGGATTTCGTGGTGGCGTGCTGACCGGTGCCGAAGCTCATGCCGGGGTCGAGCACGATCACGTGCTGGCCGGGGGTAGGCGTATAGGATTCCCAGGAGGGACGCACCACGATCCGGGGCGAGATCACCATGGTCTTGAAGTGTATCTTCCAGGATTCCGCCCAGTCCTCCTTGCGGATTTCGGCCGTGCGCGGGTCCTCCAGCACCACGCCGAAGTCGCGCCACATGGGGATGAGCTCGTCGTTCAGGCGGCGGAGCAGGGACTCCGCTGCGGCCCGGTCGGCGCAGTAGACGGTGTGACGGACGTGCTTCGTCTCCTCGTCGCGCCAGGAGCTGAAATCGAGCTCAAGGGCGTTGAAGAGTTCGGCGGCGCACTCGGGGTTGTCCGAGGTGTCCTCCACCGTGACGCAGTAGATAAGGGGTGCGGGATTCATGAGGCGGCCTCACTTGGATATGACGAAAATGCTGTTGGAAGCGAAGAGATTCGGCCAGAGATTGGCCAGCCAGCGCAGGTAGTCACCCTCGTTGGTCAGCGGTATCTCTCGGCAGATCTTGATGTCCAGCGTCTTGCAGAGGTCCTTGAAATCGGACGTGGTGCCGGGGCGGATGGTGGGGGTGTTGTACCACGGCAGCGGCAGGTTGCGGTTCACGGGCATGTGGCCGAAGAGCAGCTGGATGCGGGCGTTGATGTGCCCGAAATTCATGTAGGAGACGATGCCGCGCTTGCCGATGCGGAGCATTTCGTTCAGGATGATGTCCGGGCGCACGACCGACTGGATCGTGCGGCTCAGGATCACGTAGTCGTAGGAATCGTCGGAGAAATCGGTCAGGGCGGCGTCGAGGCTGGCATGAATGACCGGGATGCCGCGCGCGGCGCACTCGAGTATCTTCTGCTGGTCGCGCTCCACGCCGGTCACCTTGGCGTGCTTCAGGGTCTTCAGGGCGTAGAGCAGCCGCCCGGAGCCGCAGCCGAGGTCGAGGATGTGGGCGTTCTCCGGGATCATGTCGCGGATGGCGGCCAGATCGGAACGCTGAAGCTGGATTTCGTTGTTGTTGAATTTGACGGTCATTTCGGCGGCTCCCACGGCAGGTTGGTCAGGTAGCTGGAGATCAGGGAGCCGAGCGCTTCGGTCTCCAGCAGGAAGGCGTCGTGTCCGTACGACGACTGGATGTTGCAGTAGGTCACGTCGTTGCCGTTGTCGAGCAGGGCGCGGACGAGCTCCTTGGATTGGTACGCGGGGAAAAGCCAGTCGCTGGAGAACGACACGATGAGGAACGGCGTGGCAACCGGCTTCAATGCGCCCGCGAGGTTGCCGTCGGCGCAGTCGGAAAGGTCGAAATAGTCGATGGCACGCGTGATGTACAGGTAGGAATTGGCGTCGAACCGCTCCACGAACTTCGAGCCCTGATGCGCCAGATAGCTCTCGATGCGGAAGTCCTTCGAGAACGCGAACTCGTAGTTGGACGCGGGCGACTCCTGCAGCGCGCGCCCGAACTTGTGGTTCATGGATTCGTCGCTCAGGTACGTGATGTGCGCCAGCATGCGGGCGGTGGCGAGACCGCGCTGCGGCTGCTCCTCGTAGTTGCCGTCGAGCCAATGCTGGTCGTTCATGATGGCCTCGCGGCTGACCCAGTTGAACGATATGCCCTGCGAGGAAACGCGGGCTGTGGTCGCGATGGCGATGGTGCCGTTGACCGCCTCCGGGTAGGAGACGCCCCACTGGAGCGCCAGCATGCCGCCCATGGAGCCGCCCGCCACGCAGAACCATTTCTTGATGCCGAGGTGGCGCATGAGGCGTTCCTGCGCGCGCACCATGTCCGCGATCGTGATGATCGGGAAATCCATGTCGTAGCGGCGGCCGGTGTCCGGGTCGATGCTGCGGGGACCGGTGGAGCCGGAACACCCGCCGATGATGTTGGAGCAGACGACGAAGAGTTTGTTCGTGTCGAACGGCTTGCCGGGCCCGACCATATCGTCCCACCAGCCGGGTTTCTT
>JAFYBD010000178.1 GCA_017540385.1 Lentisphaeria bacterium | reverse complement strand
GGCGACCCGAAGGGCATGAACGACGAGGTCCACGCGCTGAACGCCCACTCCATGCTCTCCGTGTGGTCGAAGGCCAGCAAGGACAACCCGTTCGCCGAAAAGATGGTCGCGCTCGACGGCTACATCCGCGGCACCGACTGGATCGACTTCACCAAACCTGAAGCCGCAAAACTCTACTGGGACACCATCGTCTCCGACATCCTCTCCACCGGCATCGACTCCTGGTGGTTCGACGCCACCGAGCCTGAAAACGACGACCTCCACAACCGCCGCATCACGCTCGGACGCGGCAACGAATACCGCAACGTCTATCCGCTCATCGTGAACACCACCGCCTACGACCGCCTGCGCCAGGCCCAGCCCGAACGCCGCGCCCTCATCCTGACCCGGTGCGCGTTCGCGGGGCAGAGCCGCCAGCCCAGCGTGATCTGGTCCGGCGACGTCGGCAACTCCTGGGGCGATTTCCGCACCCAGATCATTTCCGGCCTGGGCATGATGATGAGCGGCATCCCGTACTGGACCACCGACACCGGCGGATTCTTCCGTCCCGGCGACCAGTACAGGAACAAGGAATACATCGAGCGCATGCTCCGCTGGTTCGAGTACAGCACGTTCGCGCCCATCCTGCGCGTCCACGGCTACACCAGCCAGACCGAACTCTGGCGCTACGGCGAGGAGGCCGAACAGGTCTTCCGCAAGTATCTCGACATCCGCTACCGCCTGCTGCCCTACATCTACACCGCCGCGGCCGACGCCGCGCTCGAGGGCGGCGTGATGATGCGTCCGTGGGCGGTCGACTTCCCCGACATAAGCTCCCGCATCGTGGACAAAAAGAACGAGACCGAATACATGCTCGGCCCGTCCCTGCTGGTCGCGCCGATCACGTCCTCGACCAATAAGGCCGAAGTCTTCCTCCCGGCAAAGTACATGACCGGGACCGTCTGGTACGATTTCTGGACCGGGAAGCGTTTCGAGGCAAGGATCTTGTTGCCCGAGGACAATCCGGAAATCGCTCCCCACACAACAGACGTCCAGGTCGACGCGCCGCTTGACCGAATCCCGGTGTTCGTGAAGGCCGGCGCGCTCCTGCCCTGGGGCGAACCCATGCAGTACGTGGACGAGAAACTGCCCGAGACGCTCGAAATCCGCGTGTATCCCGGCGCCGACGGTTCCTACTCCCTGTACGAGGACAACGGCAAGGATTATTCCTACGAACAGGGCAAGTTCACGCGCATCCCGTTCGCATGGGACGACGCGAAGCACGAGCTCACGATCGGCGACCGTCAGGGCGAGTACGACGGCATGCTGAAGGACCGCAAGTTCCGCGTCTGCCTCATGAACGAGAAGAACGCCGGCACGGCCACCGTCGCGGAGGCCGATGCGCTCGTCCAGTACTCCGGCAAGAAAGTCACCGTCAAGCTCGACCGTTGAGGTGCTTTCCAGCCCGGACATAATGAAAACTGAGGACAAACCCCTCGTTTGCTGCGAGCCCGACGGCATATCGTCCGCCGGGCTCGTTGCGTTGTCCGAATCCATGATGGCGCGCGCCCGCGAAGTCGTCCGGCGGAGCGGCGTGCGCGAAGCGTGGGAAGGGATCGGGGCCACGGTTCGTCAGGTCGGCTCCATGGCGACCGCCCTGATGATGAAGCACCGCGACGTCGATTTCCACATCTACACGGATGCCCTCGACCCGGCGGAGAGTTTCCGCGCCGTTTCGGCGATCTGTGCCGATCCGCGCGTCTCGCAGCTCGAGTACCGCAACCTTGCCGCGACGGACGAGGCCTGCCTGGAATGGCACATTCTGTACGACCTCGATGGCGAGCCGTGGCAGATCGACATGATCCAGATCCGGAAAGGCTCGCGCTTCGACGGGCATTTCGAGCGCGTCGCCGAACGCATCAACGCGGTCCTGATGCCCGAAACACGCGACGCGATCCTCCGGCTCAAATACCTTACGCCCGATTCCGATCACATCCCCGGCATCGCGTATTACCACGCCGTGCTCGCCGACGGAATCCGCACCTGGCCCCAATTCACCGAATGGCTCCGCGAGCGTTCCTCATCCGCCCCCGCCATCGACCTCTGGTGCCCCTGAGCCCGGAAACGCCCGGAGCTTCTTCTCCGGTCGGTCATAAAAGACATCGACATCTTCACGATTTTTCGCCATTCCCCTCTTGCATTTTTCGTCAAAATACGGTATATTGTAAGAATGGAGGAAAATGATTATGATGAAAAAAAAGTTGCTCCCAGACAATCCCTTCTTTTTTAGAACTTTTAAAAGCGTAAAAGAGTTAAGAATATTGCTCTTTCTTGCGGGTTCTGTTGTCCTTTTTCTGGTCGCGTGGGGGATTTTTTTCAAAAGCTGCATCGTTTATGACTCCACAAGCCAGACCAATGAAGGATACTTGTACAATCACGTCTATCTGGTGAAGGCATACGGCCAGTATGTTTCGCCGGGTGTACTGTTCCGTATCAAACGTTTTTATGTTCACATGGAAAATGGGAATCGGGTCTTTGCGGAGATCATAAACGGTCCTTCGCCCGGAAGGGAGATTTGTGTCAACGATTTCGGCAGATATCCCGGTTATGAGACACCCTTTCAATATCCCGCCGGGAGGACACATCCGTGCTGGAAAGAAATCCATCGGCATGATTTCTACCTTGACCCGGATGCGGTGGAGGACTTGGGCGAACTGACGGAGGCGGAACTGAAGGAGAAGGGACTTTGGATCGAGCCGTTTACGGATGAGGCAAAGGTGCTTCTGAAGCCGCTCCCGGAGGGAGTCAATCTCGAACAGCTGCGGAAAGCCGCCGAAGAAGGCGATGTTGATGCGCAGATTCAGCTTGGCAGGATCTATTGCGAGGGCGCCGGGGTCGATCGGAAAGATCGTTCCAAGGCAGAATTCTGGTTTCGGAAAGCCGCCGAACAGGGCAGCCGCGACGCCGAGTTCGATCTCGCTGTCATGCTTGCGGATGACCGGTACGGAGAGAGTTTCCGGACGGCGGAGAAGATATTCCGGAAATATGCGGAGCATGGCGACAAAGACGCGCAGTTCTGCCTCGGTCTTCTGCTGGAACGCGGGTATGAAGACGAGAAATACAGTAGTCCGAAAGATCCTGAAAGAATGACAAAATGGAAAGAGTCTCTTTTGTGGTATCGGAAAGCTGCCGATCAGGGGGACGCGCGCGCGATGCGTGCGTTGGGAATGGCGTATTCCGAACCGTCGGCTTGGTGGGTTGGATTTATGACACGCGTGGATGAGGACTTCGAAATGGCCGCGGAATGGTTCAGGAAAGCGGCGGAGCTCGGCGATTTCGCCGCCCAGCGCGATCTGGGATATCTGTATCTCAAAGGCAAAGGCGTGGAGAAAGACATGACCGAATCGCGGAAGTGGCTGGAAAAGGCTGCCGCCCAAGGCGATTCCTATGCACAAGAACTTCTTGCCGATTTTTTCCCGGATTCCGAAAAATAAGCATTCCAACCTCCGAAGTCTTTTCCGTCTGCGCTTGCAATATCGCCGAGAAGCGATTTGGACGAACGCAGAGTTTTTATGTTGAGCACCGAGAAGCAACCTCATCCTTCCGCCTTTGTCCGGCAGGCTCCGGGCAGGAAGTCGGCGGACGAGCAGGAAGGACGCGCAGAGGGGTAGTCGGTTGGGGGGTGGTGTGAGGGCGGCCTTTCAATTGAACTCGCGAAAGGCTATGGCCTGCGTGTCAGTTTGTTCAGGCGCTCCCTTGTTTCCGGGTCCAGGGACTCGCAACCGGAAAAAGCGCCCGGAGAAATGGATTTCAGGCTGTCCGGGAGCGTCACGTGCTTCAGTCCGGTACACCCCGCAAACGCGCTTTCCCCGATGGATGTGACGTTCGGCGGGATCGTGATCTCCGTCAGCCCGGTACACGCCGTAAACGCGGCAAACTCGATTTCCGTCAGCGAATCCGGCAGATCGACGCGCTTCAGCCCGGCACACACGATAAATGTGCTCGACTTGATGACACGGATGCCCTGCGGGATCGCGATCTCCGTCAGTCCGGTACACTCCTCAAACGCATTGGTCCCGATCTCTTCCAGCGAATCCGGCAGGTTGATGCGTTTCAACCCGGAGCATTTCCAAAATGCGGAGCGGCCGATCTTCGTGATGCCTTCCGGCAGGCGGACTTCCGTCAATCCGGCGCAGCCGGAAAACGCACGATCCGCGATGGTCTTCACGCCCGGCGGGACGATGCACGGGCCGTTCGGCGCGGAAACGCAGGAAATGAGGGTGGAACCGTCCTCCGAGTAAAGAATGCCGTTCACAAGCCGGGAACCCGGATACTCGTCCTGCGCGGCGGGTCTGCCTCCGGTTCTGTTGACGGCTCCGCCGCCATTGCCAGTCGCGGATTCCGTGTTCCAATTCGTATTTCTTACCTGCCCGTTGCGCGCTGGCCGCAGCTGGATATTGACTTTTCCGGTCAATGGCTCCGGAAGCGACAATTCGGGGAAATCCGGATGCGTGACGGAAAGTTTATAATACACTTCCTTCATTCTTGCCCCGTCCAAGAACTTATCGAGTTCATCCGTTTGCGCTTCGCTCATTTTGTTGAAAAAGAATTTCTCTCCTTCCAGACGGACCATTTCTTCCTTGAGGTCCTGATCACGATACAGGGATAATGTCATCTTCAGATCCGGCACAAACAATCCGGTGTTTTCGCGGAAGTATTGATTCCCGCTTGTAAGTATCGCCAGTGACTGCCCGCTGTAAAAGATAATGTCGACCGGGAAAGGCGCCATTTCGGGTACGCTGCAGACGATCGCACGATCTCCTTTCCGAAAAACGCCTGTGGCTTGTATGGGTTCTAAGAATGCCACAAGGGAATATGGATTCTTCTGAACATCCACCTTCGTCAGAAGTATCTGGTCCACGGTTTCATTCCGGGGAGACTTCAAGGCTATTTCCGAAAAGTCGAAGAAATAATTCCCCGTACTATAGTTTTTTTCATAGATGTTTCTGTTCAGTTCCGTGAGATACGGCAGATACCGTTCCATCATCGTCTCAAGTTCTTCCCGTTCCTTCCGAGCCGCATCCTCATCCTTGAGAATATCGGAGTAAAGGAACCATGGCACGATCGCAAACCCCTGCTTTATATCCTCTTTTCCCGTATCGACAAGCGGGAGCGGAAACATCTTCTTTGCATCTTTTTCCAATTCGACATGCTCGTCGATCCGCAGGATTTCCTTTCCGTTGTTGGTGACGGAATAGCCGTACAAGTCGATCGTTTTGCCGGACCGGTTTGCTATGGAAACAGACTGCGTTCTTACGTCTGGTTGTGTGGAGCTGTCGTTGCCGAAATACTGTTCCAGCTGAATGGTCGCGATCTCCAAACCTTGTTTTGCCTGTTTCGGCGCGGGTGAGGATGCCGCGGCATCCTCCTGCGAACAGGAACAAACTCCGCCCAGCGTGCAGGCGAACAACGCTGCGATCAGAAAGAGCCGGTGTTTCATGTTATTTCTCCGTGGGGTTATGATATTGCGGGAATCAAACCGGGGAAACGGGGATGATAGCCCCGCATGATAACATTATAACGTTTCCTGCGCGCTTTTTATTGTAACATATAATAACAACGGTGTTTCCCGTTTCTTTCCGCAAAAAGCCCCGCCGGGAAGCAGAGTCTTAACTGTGGAAGCACCCGGCCGCGCTCAGCACGGGGGGAGTCAAGGCCATCCCTGCGGCGCGGGCGAAAAAAAGCCCCGCCGGAAACTGTATTCCAGCGGGGCTGATGAGACTTCTTACAAATCTCTGACTACGCTCAGTCCTTCTTCAGGTCGAGGTTGTCGAGGGAGTTGCCGAAGATGGTGCCCATGTCGCCGAGGGCTTCGCCCGGCTTGAGCGCGGCGGAGACTTCTTCGCCGGCGGCCTTGATGGACTCTTCGTTGAACCCTTCTTCGAGGGCCTTGATGCTGAGACCGATGCGGCGCTCGTCCTTGTCGATCTTGATCACGACGGCCTCGATCTCGTCGCCGAGATTGAGTTTGTCTTTGACCTTTTCGACGTGGTCGCGGGAGATCTGGGAGATATGGACCAGACCGTCGATCTTGTGGGAGAGCTCGATGAAGGCGCCGAAGGCGGTGACCTTCGTGACTTTGCCCTTCACGACGTCGCCGATCTTGTAGATCTGCTCGATGTTCGCCCACGGATCGTCTTCGGTCTGCTTCAGGCCGAGGGAGATGCGCTGCTGCTGCGGATCGATGTCGAGGATGACGGCTTCGACTTCTTCGCCGACCTTCAGGACTTCGTTCGGGTGATTGATCTTGCGGGTCCAGGACATGTCGGAGACGTGGATCATGCCGTCGATGTCGTTTTCGATCTCGACGAACGCGCCGTAGGTGGTCATGTTGCGGACTTTGCCCTTGATGTGGCT
>JAFYBD010000177.1 GCA_017540385.1 Lentisphaeria bacterium | reverse complement strand
CTCGAATCCGAGCTCGCGGACATCGCGCCGTCCATCCCCGCCTCCGAGGCCGCGCTCGACGACGCCCTCGCGACGCTGGACCGTGCGCGTCCGACCGTCCTCTGCGGTTCGCTGCATCTTTGCGGGGATGTCCTGGCGCGTCTGCGCATCCCCGTCCGCTGATAACCCGCGCCGTACGCGCAGCGAGCGCACGCGCACGCCCTGGAATTGAATATAAGATGGAGCGAACAGTTTGAGTTTTCAATCGTTTTTTTGGTAAAATATTCATCCTTTTCCTTGCTTTTTTTCTTTTCCGGTGTATATTAGATAACCGCTTTTGAAAAAACATGAGGTACGCCTGATGTCTTCTACATCCATTGCTGAAAAAAATTTAGCTCGCCTTGCCAAGACCAGTCTTGCACAGGATTTCGTCACCAAGCACAACGGTGAATGGAACCACACCGACTGGCTGGAGTTCTGCGCCTATCTCGAAGAGAACGGGTACACCCCCATCGACCTCGACCGCGTCGGTCTTCTGCTCGAACAGAAGAAGTCCGAGTTCTTCGAACACCGCTGATCGCGGAGCTTCCCCCATGGCCGGCCCATCGGACCCGAAACAATCCGGTGTCCTGTACATCGTCGCCACGCCCATCGGGAACCTGGAGGACATCACCCTCCGGGCGCTGAGAGTCCTCAGGGAAGCCGACCTCATCCTCGCCGAAGACACCCGGCGAACCGCCATCCTGCTCCAGCATTTCGACATCCACAAGCCGCTGGAGTCCTACCACATCTTCAACGAACACGCCCGTACGCCCGCGCTCATCCGCCGCATCCGGGATGGACTCACCGCGGCGCTTGTGAGCGACGCCGGCACCCCCTGCATCGCCGACCCCGGATTCATGCTCATCCGGGCGGCCGTGGAAGCCGGGATCGAACCGGTCATCATCCCCGGCGTGTCCGCGCTCACGTTCGCGGTCTCCGCGAGCGCCCTGCCCTCCGACCACTTCACGTTCCACGGCTTCGTCCCGGTCAAGAGCGGCCGCCGCCGCGCCGAACTCGAACGCATCGCGTCCGACCGCCGCACGGCCGTCGTTTTCGAATCGCCGTTCCGGATCGCCAAACTCCTCGCCGAAGTCGCGGAGATCGTCGGTCCCGCCACGCCGGTCGCGCTCGTCCGCGAAGCGACCAAGATCCACGAACAGATTCTCCGCGGGAACGCCGCCGACCTCGCCGAACAGGCGAAGAAGGTCAACTGGAAGGGCGAATGTGTGCTGGTCATCGACGCCCGCGACGCGGCCGAACGCGAGCAGGCCGCCGTTCAGGAGGACGACGCTTCCGCCGGCGACAACGGCGAATCCTGATCTCTACCTACCTCCCCTTTTTTCGCCCCCTGCCCCGCTCTCATCTTCTTCTCAATATTCCCGTCATTTTTCACCACGGTCCCGCCTGAAAGCGCGTCCGGGGATTTTTTTCGCACTTTTTCGGGGTTTCTGGCGAATTTAAATTTGCTTTTTAACTTCTTTCATGTATATTATCTTTCCTACAAAACTATTTTCCCAAAAAACATCTTTTCATGAAAGGGCCACAACCTTGACGTCTCTCCCGAAACTCCTCACGCTCGCTGCCGCGCTGTTCACCCTTTTGACGACCGCCTGCACGACCATCCGCGAACTCCCCTCCGATCCCGCCGACCTCGAGCTCTCCAGTGAAGCCGCCGAGGAACGCGACTACTCCCGCAAGCTGCTGGAAGCGTTCCTGAAGAACGACGCCTCCGGATTCATCGCCCTGCTCTCCCCCGAGATGAAGGAGGAATTCGGCAAGGACAAGTTCGAGCTCTCCCGCAAGGTCATCACGGAGACCCTCGGCGAGCCCGTGTCGTTCAGCTACGTGACCGCGCTCGAACACGTCGCGATCACGCCGTATATCTGGAAGGTCCGGTTCGTCCTCAAGAACAAGGAGAACAAGGAATACTACAGCGAGGCTCTGTTCCGCGTGCTCGCCGGTCATGACACGAAGGGCGACGTGATCGTCGTCGGCTTCAATTTCCTCTGATCCCGTTTCGCGCACATTCGCGCATGGATCCTCTTTCCCCCCGTATTGTCTTTTTTCTCCCATACACCCCTAACCAAATCCCACACACACAAGACACATGAATCAAACTGCACGAATCCTTCTCTGTCTGGCCGCCGGAGCGCTCTGCCTCGGCACGGCCGCAGCGGACGAATCGTCCCAGGACGACTCCGCCAGAACCATTCACCTGAAACAGGACGACGCGCAGGTGCGCTTCGACAGCCGCGTCTACGAACTGAAGAATGTCACCTCCGAGGCCATTCTCCCCTTCGTGAACTCTGCCATCCAGCGTTACAGCCGCAACTCCACCATCCGCCGCGTCACGGCCATCGCGCCCGACGCGAAGGACGCGATCCTGGTCTCCACCGGCCGTGAATTCCTCCCCTACGTCGACGACATCGTGGCCGCGCTCGACCGTCCCGGTCAGAAGGGCATCCAGGGCACCGGCGTGGCGCGCATCGCCTACACGCCGAAATACCGCGCCGCCCAGGAATTCTCCGAGATCATCGACAAGACGCTCGGTTCCTCCGCAGGCAAGGCGTACGTGAACGACGAGACGAACACGATCTTCTGGCGCGACCAGACCGATTCCGCCAAGGGCACGCTCGAATTCCTGAAGGACGAACTCGACCGTCCTCTGCCCCAGGTCGCGCTCCGCATGAACTACTATGAACTCCGCGACAGCGACCTCAAGGACTGGGGATTCGACTACCTCGCGTGGAAGAACGGCCCCGGCGTGAACCTGCTGAACCTGAGCTACAACGCCGGCCGCCTCGCCGTCGACCAGCTCCTGGACGACATGCAGTTCGTCGCCACCTCCACCTGGGGTTACGGCGGATTCTTCACCGCGCCGCAGTTCGACATGAGCTTCATCCGCTGCCTCCAGCAGTCCGGCAACGCCGCGGCCGCCGCGAACGTCTCCATGACCATGGTGAACACCCCGGTCCGTTCGCTTGAGGAGTACGCGCTGCTCCGCCTGGCGCAGGAAGAACAGACCGACAAGGCTCCGTACATCTACCGCGCGTCCATGTATCCCGAATACCAGAACATCGCGAAGAACGTCCTCGGCCGCACGTTCGTCGGCAAGAGCTACTACGAGGACGAGGACGGCAACAAGTATGCCGATCCGCCGGCCCTCGACGTGCAGATCATCAATCCCTTCATCTGCCTGCCCCAGGCCGACACCGAGTCTCCTTATGAGAAGTACAAAGTCTCGGACGCCGCATCCGACCTCAATTCCGCCATGGAGAAGACCGACGGCTGCGTGATGTTCGACTACTCCCTGTACTTCAAGGACGTCGTCGAGCGCGGCAACACGGGTGCCGAACTCAGCAACAACGTGCTCTGCGCCGGTGCCGCCACCCTCGGCCTCGGACGGGAGAAGGTCCTGACCGTGTACGAGAAGGAAAACGACGTCGAGCAGACCATCGGTCTCCCGATCCTCTGCCGCATCCCCGTCATCAAGTATCTCTTCAGCACCGTCACCAGCATCAAGGAACGCACCTACGTGATCGTGACCGCCGAAGCCGTCCTGCTCCATCCCGAGGACAAGAACGGCATCCCGCAGACCACCAGCGTCAACAAGGACGTGAAGCGCAGGATCGAGAATCCTTTCCGCAGCAACTCCGACGATGACGCTCCCAGGGCATTGACCGCCGAGGAACAGGCCGGAGAAACCGAACAGCAGGCAGAAAGCGAGGACTAAGCCATGAACACGAAACTCTACAGAAATATCATCCTGACCTTCGCAGCCGGTCT
>JAFYBD010000176.1 GCA_017540385.1 Lentisphaeria bacterium | reverse complement strand
TCCGGTTCCGGTTTGAACGGGCCTTCCGGCTTGTCGCTGATGGCGATTCCGAGTCGGAAATTGCCCTCCTTGTCGCGGGCGGGGAAAACGAGGTAGAACTTGCCGTTTTTGCGCACGGCGTCCGGCGCCCACATCTGATTGCTCACCCACGGCACGTCGTACTGCGAAAGCGCCATGCCGCAGTCCACGGGATCGCTCGTTTCATTGTCCATGCGGAAGACGTGGTAATCCTCCATCTGGTATTCGTCGCCGTTGTCGTTGTCCTCTCCGTCGTGCGGGATGTCGTGCGAAGGGTAGATGTACAGTTTGTCGTCGAACACGTGGGCGGAGGGGTCTGCCGTGAAAATGTGCGTGATGAGCGGTTTTCTCTGTTGTGCCATGGTAAGCTCCTTTCCGTTCTCCGCGAGGAGGCACGGGGGGTTGATGATTGCGGAATTATGATGATTTATGGTACTATAGCAGAGATTTCCGGAATGTCAAGCACGAACGCCGCGAAACGCCGGTTTTGCCGCCACGGGGCGTCTCCCCCGCCCGACCGCCTGACAAATTCCTCACTGGATTACAATGGCCTTGGAACTGGCAGTGGACGACTGCCAATTTTCGAAAAAAGTGGTCGTCAGCGACTGCCAGTTTCTTAAAAAAGTGGAAGTCGACGACTTCCAGTTTTGGAAAGATCGCGGGCTGTTTCAGTTCAAAAAAACTCCGGGGACGTCATTTCGCGGAGGAGAGTTTTTTCCGGAGGGCCGGCCGGGCGCGGAAACACCGCCAGAGCATGGCCAGATACTGCGCCATCACGCGGCCGGAGAGCTTGCTTTCGCCGTGTTTGCGCATGGCGAACGTGATCGGGTGCTCCACGATTCCGTCGCATTTCGTGAGGGAGAAGAGGAAGGCCAGCTCGAGCATGATCTTGAACCCGACCGGAGAGAGATGCGGCGCGACGCGTTCGTAGGCGTCCCTGCGGACGGCGAAAAACCCCGACATCGGGTCGTTCAGGGGCACCCCGAGCACCAGGCGCGCCGCAAATGCCGCGCCGTCGCTGCACATCACGCGGAAGATGTTCCATTTCTCCGTGAATCCGCCGCCTGGGACATGCCGCGAGCCCACGACGAGCGCCGGAGCGGGGGTGCGATCAAATTCAGCGAGGAGTCCGGGCAAATCTTCCGGGCGGTGTTGTCCGTCGGCGTCCATGCAGACCAGGATGTCGCCGCCTGCCTTCGCGAAGCCGTGTACCACGCTTGGGGAAAGCCCTTTCGGGCCGGGGTTCTGTTCCACGCGGACGGGCGTCCGCAGCGTCTGAGCGGTTTCGAGCGCTGCCTCCTCCGTGCCGTCGGGGGAATGGTCGTCCGCGACGATGATCTCGAGTCCGGGCAGACGGAGTGCGTCGAGGGCGCGGAGCATGCCTGCGATGTTCTCTTTTTCTCGGAACGTCGGCAGAATAACGGATACGTTCATCATTTTCTCCCGGCCGGGAGGATGTTCGGGACGGATTCGGAAGCGGTACGATCCGCCGGAAGAAAGGACTCAGCCCTCGGCGAGGTAGGCCTCGTGCATTCGGAAGATCTTCTGAATCGCGGCCTGGCAGGCGGGGATGTCCGCCGCCTTGGCTGCCGTGTTCAGTTCCTTCGCGAGAGCGAAGAGGTCCATGGCTCCCATGTTCTCGCAGTAGCCGAACATGGTGTGGGTGATGATCCTGAGTTTCTGGAAATCGGCGTCGACTCCGTCCTCCTGCAGTTCGGCGCAGGATTTGTCGAATTCCTTGATGAAGGCATCGTAGAATTCCTGGATTTCCTCGTCCTCAAGCTCAAGTAGTTCTTTCAAATGTGCGGCGATGTCGGATTTCATGATGCTGGAGTCCTCTTATTGAATACGAATTTGGTTTCATTGAGTCCGCAGTTCGTCTCGTAGGAGACGTACTGTGTGATGGCCTTGATGATCTGGATGCCGCGGCCGCTGGTGGCGAAGAGGTTTTCCTCCTCTTCCTTCTTGGGCGCGGCGTCCCCGCCCTCGGGCGTGAAGAGCTGCGGGTCGTTGGTCTCCCGCGTGCCGGTGATGTCCCACTTGCCGCCGCGTTCCGCCCCCTGGAGCACGAGTTCGCCGTTTTCGCGGCCGATGCTCACGTAGATGAGGTCCGGGGCTTTCTTCTTGTCGTGGCTGCCGTGGATGACGACGTTGTTGAGGTATTCGCGGATGCAGAGGTCGATCTCGGTAGCCAGCCGGAGATCGTCGGTGATGGCGGAGAATTCCTGCGCGACCTTGTCGACCTCGGGCAGTTTCGCCTGGATCACGCGCTCGAGGAAATCCTTCTTCCCGGACCGTTTCTGGAACGCCACGATGGTGAAGTCGTCCGGGGCCTTGTCGTAGCCCATCTTGGCCATGATGCTCTTCACGCGGTAGGGCAGCGCCACCACGTTCGGGTTGTCCAGCTGGACCTGGATGAGCGAGTTCAGCTCGTCCTCGGACATGGTCTGTCCGTCCTCGTTCTGCATGTCCAGCACGCCGTCGGTGATCGCCACGAAGATGGTGTCGTCGTCGAAATCGCAGTCGAAGTTTTCGGATTCCGGGAACTCCGCGTCGGGCATCCATCCGATCGGCATGCTGCCCTTCTTCGTATCGCTCATCCAGACCGTCTTCTTGCTCGGCGAGGCGAAGAGCAGCCCGGGGTGGCCGGAGGAATGGAGCGAGATGTGATTGTTCTTGAAGTCGACGATGGCGGCCAGCGCGGTCATGTAGTTTCTGCTCTGCAGATCTTCGCAGAAGAACTTGTTCAGGCGCGACATGAGGTCATGGATCTTGATGTCGTTGTCGCGCAGGCTCATTTTCAGCCATGACTGCACGGCCGCCATGTACAGCGCTGCGGAGAGTCCGTGACCGGAGATGTCGCCGATGAAGAACAGGTATTTGGAGTCGCCGAACGGGATCATCTCGTACAGGTCGCCGGAGACGTGCATGAAGGGTTGGTAAATGGCGGAGAAGAGCACGTCGTTGTTGCAGATGCACCAGTTCGGCAGCAGGACTTTCTGGATGTCTCCGGCGAGGGCGCGTTCCTCCTCCATCTGGTCGCTGTATTTGTGTTCCATCAGCTTCCGCCGGTAGGTGGTCACGACCTCGGTGATCTTCTGGATCAGCGTCTTCTTTCCGACCGCCTTGTTCAGGTAGTAGGTGTTCGCGTCCCACGTGATCTGGTTGAGCATGGTCATGTTCTTGTCCTCGACCATGCTCGTGAGGAAGATGATGGGGCGGTCGGGGTCGGTGGCGCGGATGAGCTTGCGGAGTTCGAATCCGTCGATACCGGGCATGATCACGTCCAGCAACAGGATATCGAAATACTGTTCCTTGAATTTCTGGAGGGCGTCGACGGCGTTCGTGCAGGTCACCAGCTCGAAACTGTCGCCTTTCAGACAGCCTCGGATGATCATCAGGTTCGCCTCGACGTCGTCGACTGCCAGGACTTTGATCACATCGCTCATAAGGACTCCGGGAGAAGTGGCGGTTTGCTTGACCGGCCGGTTGACGGTTCGGCATATATATGCCGGTTTTTGGTATAATATAGCCCCGATGACGGAGCTTTCAACCCTATTTTGACAAAAAGAACCTTTTTTTTGTTCGTTATGCCCGATTTGAAGTTGAATTGACTGCATTTTCGATATATATTAAGTAAAAAATCAAACGATCGCAGCAGGTCTCGCCCTCACATTTCTTTCACAGGATTTCTTCTCGTTATGCCGGGTATCCGTTTCGTCAGTCACTATGCCGGAGTCGTCGGCGGCGTCGAACGCTACATGGAGCGCACCGCGCGGCTTCTTCGCGCCGAGGGGATCCGCGTGGACTGCTGTTATGCGGAGCGCACGGCGGACGCCGACCGGTTCCTGGCCGCGTTCGACGCTTCGGAGAGCATGGCGGACGCGCTCAAACACGCCTCCGACTGCGACCTCACGGTCCTGCACAAAGTGCGCGACGCAGCGACCGTCCGGGCGTTTCGCAAATCCGGCCCGACCGCCGTCTTCATCCACGACCACGAGTATTACTGCCCCCGGCGGTCCTACTACTACCCTGTCACGCGCCGCAACTGCCGCCGCGCCTACTGCGAGCTCGTCTGCGGATGCTGCGCGATGCTCCGCCGTCCCTCGCCGGAGAACACCTTCCGCAACAACTTCACGGCGTTTGCCGCGCTCTGGCGCGAAATCCGTTCCTGTGACCGCTTCATCGTGCTGTCGCAGTTCATGCGCGGCATCCTGATCCGCCAGGGGATCCCCGAGGCGAAGATCACCGTGATCCCGCCTTCGATTTCGATCCCGGCCGAGGCGAGTCTGCCGGAACCCGCCGCAAATCCGCCCCGTCTGCTGAGCATCGGCCAGCTCATCAAGGGCAAGGGTGTGGATTTGCTGCTGGAGGCCCTGCGCCTCGTGAAAACGCCGTTCGTGCTCGACGTGGTCGGGACCGGCAACGACGAGGCGAATCTGAAGCGGCAGGCCGAACCGCTCGGCGCGTCCGTCGTGTTTCATGGGTTTTCTCACTCGCCCGACGATGCGTTCCGGGGCGTCCGCGCGGTCGTCCTGCCGTGGCGTTGGCAGGAGCCGTTCGGCCTCGTGGGGCCCGAAGCGCTCGCACATGGGGTGCCGATCGTCGGGTTCGACGTCGGCGCGGTTCGCGAATACCTCGAGGACGGCCGGACCGGGCTGCTCGTCCCGCCCGGCGACGTCGCCGCGTTCGCGCGTGCCGTCGAACGTCTCCTGAACGACGCTTCGCTCGCCGCCGAACTCGGCGCGCGCGGTCGCGAGCTCGTTTCCGCACGTTTTACAGACTCCGCCCTGCTCAATGCCTGGCGCGGTTTCATCGACTTGACT